>NZ_JANPLK010000081.1 GCF_031426495.1 Gemmatimonas sp.
ACCGCTGGCTAGCAACTCCATCGCTTAGAATTCTCTTAGCGTTGTCAGGCTTCAATGCACGCTGACGAGAAAGGCCGGCGAGTCAATGCTCGCCGGCCTTCGATGTCTCTCAGTGGCTTCGCCTAACGAATACTCGCATCCCCACGATAGTTGTCACCGAGCAGGTGCTCGGCGAAGTACTCCATGATCATCCGCGTGAAGTACGGCTGCATGTCGCCATAGCCGTGCAACTTGCCGGGGAAGACCATGTAGTCGAAGCGCTTGTTCGCCTTGATGAGCGCGTTCACCATGCGGACGGTGTTGCCGGGATGGACGTTGTTGTCCATGTCGCCCGTGGTGAGGAGCAGGCGTCCCTTGAGGTTGGGCGCGAGCTCGATGTTGGTCGGCACGCGGATCTGGAACGTGCTGTCCGCACCGATGGTGTCCGCCGGCGCGGCGCCGCCGCCGAGCGCGACGTTGCCGTTCCCGTTTCCGTTCGCGGCGATCCCGCCAGCACGGCCGCGTGACGTCGTGTCCTTCTTCACGGGCACGAACTTGAGGCCGTGATTGTTCTCGCTCCAGTTGGCGTTGTAGATGTTGTTGTCGTGGTTGCCCGACGACGACACGCCGACCTTGAAGAAGTCGTTGTACGGCGGAAGCATCAGCGCTGCGGCGGTGAGGAATCCGCCGCCCGAGTGTCCGTAGATACCGACCTTCTCGATGTCGATGAAGCTGTGCCTCGCGGCGAGCTGCTCGATGCCGACCTTCTTGTCGGCGAGGGCATAGTCGCGAAGGTTGTAGTAACCGTAGCGATGATAGGCGAGCGAGCGGAGTGGTGAGCCGCCACGGTTGCCGATCTGGATGACGATGAAGCCGAGCTGTGCGAGCTGCTGCGGCGCACCCGTTGCGGAGAACGTGTAGTTCACGCCCTCGGTCTGTGGGCCGGGGTACACGTGCGCGACGATCGGATACTTCTTCGCGGAATCGAAGTCGAACGGCTTCCACATGTTGCCGTAGAGCTCCGTGATGCCGTCGGCGGCTTTCACCGAGAATGTTTCGGCCGGCTTGAAGCCGAGTTCCTTCAGCTTGGATAGGTCCATCTCCTCGAGCGTACTGAGGATGCGGCCCGTGGCCCCGTCGCGCAGCACCGACTTGAACGGCAGGTCCATGCGCGAGAACGAGTCGTAGATGTAGCGCTTGGTGGGCGACACCACACTGGGGGTGCCGTTCTCACCAAGGGTCGTGGCATGGTGGGCATTGCCGGCGTCGAGCAGGGTGAATCCGGTGCCGTCGCCGTTCACGCGATAGAGGTGCGTCTGGTAGAGCTGTTCGCCCGCTTCACGGCCCTGACCCGATACCCACACCTGCTGCGTCGTGGAGTCGATCTTGACGATGCTGTTGGCGTTCCACTGCCCCGTGGTGAGCGGGCGCTTTTCGCCGCCGTCGAAGCCGTACACGTAGAACATGCCCCAGCCGGTCTTCTGCGACCACCAGAGGAAATCGCCGCCCTGCTTGAGATAGGCGATGTTCTTGGGCTCGAGCGCGGCGCCTTCAATGGCGTCGGTGAGCAACGTCTTGATGGCGCCGGTGGTGACGTCCACTTCGATGAAGTCGACGGCGCGCTGCGGACGGTCACGGCGCACGACGCGCACTTTGTCACCGTTCACGGGCCAGTGCACGTTCATCAGCGACTGGTCCTTCCATTTCGCCACGTTGATCTGCTTCACGGCCGTTTCGCCGCGACGGTACGTCCACAGTTCACTGCGGGTGACGTCTTCTTCGCCGGGCATCGTGTACTTGTAGTGCAAGAGCACGGGGCGCGGCTGGGCGAGCACGTTCACGAGGAACAGGTCCTTCACCTTGCGCTGATCGCGACGCACGAACGAGAAGGACTTGCCATCGGGCGACCACGAGACGTTCGGGCGGATGCGCTGATCGCGATTGCTCGCGTCGTCGGAGTCATCCTGCTCCCCGTCGGTCTGCTGTCCGCCGCCGGCGAGGGCGGCGAGCTGCCGCGCATTCTCTGTGGTGTCACGATAGCCAAAGGAGTAGTCCATGACGCCGTCGGTGCTGATCTGCACCGTGTCGTTCTTGGCCTTCTCCACGATGTACAGGTTGTGCATGCGGGCGAACACGAACGCGGAGCTGTCCTTGTTGTAGTTGCGGAACTCGCCGCGGGCCCCGCCGCCGCCCGGGCCACCACCGCCCTGCGTGTTCAGCTCTTCGTCGGCTGGCGGCGGTACGTTGCGCACCACGCGACCGTTCGACTTCAGCGTTTCTGTGGCCAGTGTCCACTCGTAGCGCACGGTGTCCACCGTAAAGCGGAACGCCTTGTGGCTCTTCAGGAACGTGATGGTCTGGAAGGGCAGGTTGGTGGCGTCGTACGGCTTCTTGCTGAGCATCGTGAGCTGCTCGGCGAGCTTGGCCGGATCGAACAACAAGCGCTTGGTGCCACCGGTGGGCGAGGGTACGAAGAGCATGAAGCGATTGCCATTCCGATCCTTCCAGTTGTAGTACATCGAGTCCGTCTGCCCGAGGAAGCGGGGCTGAACGGCCTGGGTGTAGGTGATGGCGCGGAGCGCGGCCGTGCTGAAGCGATTGGCGAGTGTCCAGTTGCCCTTGTTGGCGCGACCTTCGTCGGCCTGGGTCGACTGGGGGCCAAGCTGCGCCTTCGCGGCGCTTCCGCTGGCGGCGCTGCTGGCGGCCAAAGCCAAGAGCGTGGCGGTCCGACGACCGAAACGGCGCACTGCGTGAACCATGTCCTACTTCCTCCGGAGGGCGAGAATGGCCGTTCCACGAATCGGACGGCCAACGAGAGATTTACTCTCCGGGAGCGATCGCCGTTGAGCCCGTAGCCGAAAAATCGTGGATGGCGGGCGCTTCGGGTGGGACGAGCGACTGGTTACGGCGCCGCGCGTTCCCGGTACCGGGAGGTGAACACCGGCTGGATCCAGGCCGTCGCGCCGCTGGAATCGACCACGCGCGCCCGCACGTACGTCTCGGTGCCCCGGAGACGGTAGGAGGGCGTGAGTGACTTGTCGGTGGCGAGGATCTCGCCGCTCGCGCCCACAAACTGCGTGGTGTACTTGAAGTCGCCGGTCCGGGTGATGGTCAGCGCCAGAGTGGACTCGGTCACGTTGATCTCGTCGACCACCGGTCCGGTGCTCGCGTAAAAGCGGCCGTCGTCGAGCGCGGTCACGATCTCTCGTGCGTCGCGCGAGCGGGCCCGTACCACGACCCAACCGCGTCCGGGGTTGGCGCGGGCCTTTGCGAACTCGCCTTGGAAGTGGTGCGCATCGTCGACCGCGATCCCGTAAATCTTCTTGCCGCGGGTGAGCAACGCGTCCCACGCGTCTTCCATGCCGGGCCAGTCTCCACCGCCGATGTTGTGCACGGTGGGGTGCCCGTTGAAGATCTCGAGCAGCCGGTCGTTCTTCACGCGGAAGAGCGTCGCCGTGTCGATGCTCCAGAGAAAATTCGGATGGTTGATGTGGGGCACCGCGCGCTCGGCGCGAATAGCGTCGACCGTCTTCTGCACGGTGCCCAGCAGCGTGCTGTCCCGCGGCGCGGCGATCACGCGGGTGATGCCCAACGCGTTCACATGGACCGCCGCCTTCTGGAAGCCGGTGGTGACCTCTTCCCCCGGGATCAGCAGAAACGTCGAGTCCATCAACGAGGCCAGTGTGGCCGGATCGGTGAAGACATTGTGATCGGAGAGCACGAGAAAGTCGTACTTCCGGTTCTTGTACCAGCGCGCGACCGCCTCGGGTCCGGTGTCGCCGTCGGAGTTGGTGGTGTGGGTATGGGTGTTGCCCTTGAGCCAGCGTGTCCCGGGGGCCGCCGCCGGCACGAGGAAGCGCGCGGGTTGGGCGGCGGCGGTGTGAGCGATGGCGGTGCCGGCAACTGCCCAGAGCAGCGCGGCGGAGCGGAAATGGAAGCGCATGACCGTGAGAATGCCTTGGCCGCGAGCACTTCGCCATTATTCAGTCATGATTTCTCGACGCGCGTTCCTGCTGACTGCCGGTGGTATGGCCGCCGCCATGGCGGGAACGGTGGGCTACACCTTCGAGGTGGAGCCGGAATGGCTCGACATCACGCAGGTGAACCTGCAGATCCGCAAGCTGCCGGCGTCTATGGTGGGCAAGCGCGTCGTGCAGTTCTCCGACATTCACATCGGGCCGGGCGTGTCCGACGACTACGTGCGCGAGAGCTTCGCGACGGTCGACGCGCTCACGCCTGATGTCGTGGTCGTCACCGGTGATCTGATCTCACAGCATCCCGAGCAGTTCGAGCACGCCGAAGCGATCTATGCCGCGCTGCCGCACGGGTCGCTTGGCACGTTCGTGTCGTTCGGCAATCACGACTACGGCCGTGACTGGGCGGAGCCCGCTGTGGCCGCGCGGTTGCGTGGTACGCTGGAGAACCTGGGTATCACGGTGCTCGTGAACGAGGTCGGCATGGCTGGCGAACTGCAGGTCGTCGGACTCGGTGACCTGTGGGCCAAGCAATTCGATCCGGTGCGCGCGTTCAGTCGCGTCGATCCGGCGGCGGCGCAGCTGGCGCTGAGCCACAACCCCGATAGCGTGGACCTGCCGGGTTGGGGCGCGTACGATGGCTGGGTGCTGGCGGGTCATACGCACGGTGGTCAGTGCAAGCCACCGTTTCTGCCCCCGCCCATGCTGCCCGTCAAGAATCGACGCTACACCAGCGGGGCCTTCGATTTGTCCCGCGGTCGACAGCTATACATCAACCGCGGGCTGGGGACGATTATGTATCCGGTGCGCTTCAACGTGCGCCCGGAAGTCACGGTGTTCTCGCTACAGAGCGCGGACTAGCGAGGCCGCGTACGTCAGCGGGTCACGGTTCGCAGCAGTCCATCCAGCGACTTGCCGCGGGCAAGCTCACTCACCCGCGACTCGACCCTCGGGAAAATGGTGACGGCGTCGGCGCGAAACTTCGTGAAGAGCGCTTTCAGATCCGCCGACGACAGCGAGCGTCCCTGCGCGTAGTACTGGTCGGCGGCATGCCCGAGCGCATAGGTGCTGGCGAAGGTTACGGCGGCACCGCCCGCGATACCGGCGCCTCCCCCCAACAGCCCGCCGAGCAGGCCACCGGCAATGCCGCCGAAGGCGCGACGGACCACCTTCTCGAGCACCTGCGCCGCCGCGCCCAATCCGAACGTCGCCACCAGATCCGTCACCTGCTGCGTATCGAGCTGCTGACCGTGCCGCTGGCCGATGTGATGCACCAGGCGGAGCTGCAGCGGCAGAATGCCGAGATTGGCCAGTCGATCCGGGAGCAGTTCGAGCGACGCGGTGAGCAATGCCTGATCGAGGATGTGCTCGTCGAGCTGCGTCGCCGCCGCGGCGACGGTCGTCGACGCTGTGGCGGCATCGGCCGCGACCGGAACGCCTGCCAACGGCGTGGCCGACAGCGCCGGGTGATCAGCGACGGCGCGATTGATATCGGCGATCACATCGTCGTTTGCCGAGGTGTCGAGCTGCAGGGCGTCGGCGAGATCGTGCAGAAACTTTCCTTCGCTCGGATTGATCCAACCGTTGGCGTGACACACGGCGGTCGCGGTGTCATGCGCCAGGCGCTTCGCTTCGGGAGACTCCAGTCGCGCCGCCAAGGTGGCAATGGTGAGGGCACCGCTCATCGCCTGCGCAATCACCGTTTCGGGAGCGAGCAGACCGAGACTCCGTGCCACCTCGACGACGCGGGCCTGTTCGGCCTCGTCCTGCAATCCATCGGAGATGGAGGCCAGCGTGGCCAGCGCGATGATGGTTTCGACTTCCTCGGTCGTCACGGATTCTCCTGGTTTCATGACTTGTCCACGGGGGGCACCGCTACAACATGCTGTAGGTACGGGTTCGCGGGGACCTGGGCGGTGTATGGATCCTGTATACCCGGTGTGCAGAGAGCGTGCCGGATTCATGCATACGGCGGTTCGAGCTTTCCGGCCGACCCGGCCGGCGGATCGCCGCCGACGCTGCACGCAGTGAATGGCACGTGGAGAATGGCATGGCCGCCACCGTCGGGGTGGGAGTGGATGGGACCGTCCGTCGGGCCGCGCGCGCGAAACGCTGGCCGTTTTGCCACGCTCCGGCGTCCCGCTACTCGCGGTGACGCCACTGACTGGACATCTGCGGTCGGTTGCCACCATGGACGCGCCGGGCGGCAGGGTACGGCTGAACGTCGTCGACCCCTGAGATCGCGGTTGTCGAGGGCCGTTGACGATCTCCGTGCGACATGTGTTCGTAGTGCATAGGTTTACGGGACCTTTTCAGGAGCAGTGATGGGATTGTTTGACGGAGCGTTGGGCGACATGGCCGGCTCGCTGCTGGGCGGCAAGGCCGGTGGCATTGAGCAGATGCTTGGCGGCTTGCTGGGCAACACGGCGGCACCGGGCGGCACGTCGTCGACGGCGCTGCTGCGGATGGCGATGACGCTCGTACAGCAGAACGGCGGGGTCGGTGGCCTCGTGCAGAAGCTGCAGAGCGGTGGCTTGGGTGAGATTGTGTCGTCGTGGGTGAGCACGGGGGCGAACCGCTCCGTCACGCCGGCGCAACTCGAGCAGGCGTTGGGCGGGACCGCCGTCACGCAGGCTGCCGCGACCGCGGGTGTCGATCCGTCGCAGGCGCTGGGCGGGCTCGCCGCGATGCTGCCGCAGCTGGTCGATAAACTCACGCCCGATGGCGCCGTCACGCCGGGCAGCAGCGCGATGCTGACGCAGGTGATGGGCATGCTGCAGGGGAAGTAGCCGCGTCCGCCACGTTACATTGGGTGTAATGCATCGACAGCTCTCCTCGGCGTGCTCGCCATGGCCATGAATGCGCTGACGAGCGTGCGAGTCGCGGTAGGTGGCGGTCGAGCGCGCGCGCGATGAGTAAGTCCCTTCGCATTCTTCTGGTGCACGACTACGCGCCGCTGTTCGGTGGGGCAGAGGTCGTGAACGCCGCCTTGGTTGATGGGCTGCGACGTCGAGGGCATGACGTGCGCCGCTTCACGAGTACGGCGGGGTTGGATGATCTGCCAGCCGATTCGCCGCTGCGTCCCGAGTACGCATGTCGCGGCACACGGTCGCGGTGGCGCACGGCGCTCCAGTCGGCGAATCCGTGGGCGCCGGGCGCGCTTCGTCGCGCCCTTGACGACTTCACGCCCGACGTCGTGCATGTGGTCAGCTACAACACGCAACTATCCCCGTTGATCTTACCGGTGCTGCGCCGCGTACCGTCGCTTTATCACGCGGTGTGGTATCGCGCCGTATGTCCGACAGGCACGAAGCTGTTGCCAACTGGTGACCTGTGCGTGCAGCGAGCCGGGACGGTGTGTTGCACGTCCGGTTGCGTACCCGCGCGCGACTGGTTGCCTCTGATGATGCAACTCCAGGCGGGCCGTCAGTGGCGCGACCGGTTTCGGGCAACCATTACAACGAGTGACGCCACGGCCCACGTCCTCGCCGCCGATGGTATCAGGAACATCACGGTGATTCCGAACGGATTGCCCGACGCCGCGTGGCCGGTGGCGATGGCTGACGCGCCGACGGCAGTCTTCGTGGGACGCCTCGTACGGGAGAAGGGTGTCGACGTTCTGCTGCAGGCGTTCGCGCGACTGCACGCGCGCTTGCCGCAGGCGACGCTCGACATCATCGGCGACGGTCCCGAGCGATCGACCCTTGAAGCGTTACGGCGCTCGTTGCATCTGGAAGCGGCCGTCCGTTTTCACGGGTGGCAGT
This sequence comes from Gemmatimonas sp., assembly GCF_031426495.1. Taxonomy (NCBI): domain Bacteria; kingdom Pseudomonadati; phylum Gemmatimonadota; class Gemmatimonadia; order Gemmatimonadales; family Gemmatimonadaceae; genus Gemmatimonas; species Gemmatimonas sp. The sequence goes on from NZ_JANPLK010000081.1 coordinate 7,718, forward strand.
CACCGCTCGACGCCGAAGCGATCGCGCGCCCGGGGTGGGTTCAAGTGGTGCCCTCTCGGTGGGCGGAACCATTCGGATTGGTGGCCGTCGAGGCGATGATGCGGGGGGCGGCGGTGATTGCGTCGGCGTCGGGTGGGTTGGTCGACATCGTGCGGAACGACGTTACGGGGCTGCTGGTGCCGCCCGGCGAGGTGCCGGCACTGAGCGACGCGTTGTATCGGGTACTGTCCGATCGGCAGCTGGCGGCGAGCTGGGGACGGAGCGGATACGAGGTGGCGCAGGCCGAGTATCGGCACGATCTCTTCGTCGACCGCATTCTCGCAGTGTACGCGGATCTCCTACGCGGTCCACGCGCGGTCGCGCCATGAAGGCGAGAACGGTCACGAGCGTCCCAACGGGGGCGGGAACGTGAGCCAGCGTTCGGTGCATCGGCCATGGCGTGGTTCGGCGTGGATCTTCGCGGCGGAGTTGTTGATCCTCCCGACCGGGTTGGTGACGGCGGGATTTCTGACGCGACGACTGGGCCCCGAGGAATACGGCCTGTTAACGCTCGCCGCCACGGCGATGGCGTGGCTGCAGTGGACGGCCAGTTCAATGTTGGCGCGCGCATCGAATCGTGCGATCGCAGCGGTGGGCGACTGGCGGCCGGTGGCGGCGGAAGCAATGCACCTGCATCTGCTCGCGGGTGGCGGCCTCGGGTTACTGTTGTTCGTCGTCGCGCCATGGATGTCGGTGTCGCTCGGACACCCCGTGCTTACGCCGACGCTGCGATTGCTTGCGCTGGAGCTGCCGGTCCTCGTGCTCGTGCAGGGATATCGTGGCGTGCTCGTCGCGAATGGCGACCACACGTGGGTTTCGCTGATCTCGGCCGTGCGATGGATCGTGCGCATGCTCGCGGTCTTGGGCCTGGTGAGTCTGGGCTGGTCGATCACGGGCGCGGTGACCGGCATGGTGCTGTCGAGTGTTGCGGCGCTGCTGATGTCACGATGGCGCGTCGGCGCACTGCATCGCGCCGAGCCGTCGGCGCGCGGGGCGGTTCGACTCGGCCTGCTCACCATGGCGGCGCCGATCGCGATGGCCGCGATCGGCTCCCGGCTCTTCGAACGCGCCGACCTGTTTTTGTTGGCGGCGCTTGGCAGCACGGCCACCAGTCTCGGGCACTACGGAGCGGCGCAGAATCTCACGATCGTGTTGTCGCTGCTCACGGGTGCGGTGTCGCCCGTGGTACTGGCGACCGTAACGCGCATGCGGCGTGATGGAAGCGGGGCCGACGTGCGCCGACTCCAGGTGGACGTGCTGCGACTGCCGTTTCTCGTGTTGCCCTTCGCCGCGCTGGCGGCGGGCGCGGCGCCGGAAATCATGCGCGTGATTTACGGCGCCGAGTTCCTGGATGCGGCCGCACCGTTTGGGCTGCTCATCGTCGGGGCCACGGCGCTCATCGCCGTATCGGTGTCGACGGTGCTGCTGGTCGCGTCCGATCGCGCGTGGTACGTCGTTGGCCTGACCGCGCCGATGCTCGTTGCCCTCGTGGTGTGCGCGCTGGTGCTGGTGCCTCGGTATGGTACGACGGGAGCCGCGCTTGCGTCCGTGCTCGTGTCGTCGGCAGCTGCCAGCGTTGGGCAGCTGCTGGTAGAGCGGCATGAAGGCGTCCATGTTCCGCTACGCACGGTGGTCGTGGCGGGCGGTCTCGCGCTGGTCGCCTACGCGGCCGGTGCGGCGTGGCCTGCCTCGACGGCCGTCGGCACCGTCGCAAAGCTCGTCGTGATCTGCATCGCGCTGGTATCGGCGCTGCTCCTGCTTCGGGAGATTCCCACGCATCTGCTGCCCTTCGTCGCCGCGCCCGTCGAGTCGGCGAACCCGGCAGCATCCGCCCCATGACGTCCCCGCGCTTCTCCGTCATCATCCCCACCCGCGCCCGTCTGCCGCAGCTGCGTCGATGCCTTACGGCACTCGCGGCGCAAACGCTTGCGCGCGATGACTTCGAAGTCGTCATCGTCAACGACGGCTCGCCGCCCTTACCCAACGACGAAATCGAGGCGTTCCGCCAGCGACTCACAATCCGCTCCATCCGTCAGGAGTGGGGCGGTCCCGCCGCAGCGCGCAACACCGGTATCCGCGAGGCGCAGGGCGAGTGTTTGGCGTTCACCGACGACGACTGCGCGCCGGCGCCCACCTGGCTGGCCACCATCGATGCGGCGTTGCGCGCCACACCGAACGCGCTGGTCGGTGGTCACGTGCGCAACGCGCTCGACGAGAACGTGTTCTCTGAAGCCAGCCAGCTGCTGATCGATTTTCTGTACGATCGGTTCGACTCGGCGGCCACTCGTGGTCCGCGATTCTTTACATCCAACAACTTCGCCGGGGCGACCGCGTCGTTCCGGACGATCGGCGGCTTCGATACCACGTTCCGGCTTCCGGCGGGTGAAGACCGTGATCTCACCGATCGCTGGCAGGCGGCCGGCTGGCCGCACGTGTACGCCCGTGAGGCGCTCGTGCAGCATCATCACGTGATGAGCTTCCGCAGCTATACGCGCCAGCATCTGAATTACGGCCGTGGCGCGTGGACCTTTCATCAGGCGCGCGCGAAACGGCAGACCGGCGTGCGGGAAACCGAATCACCGGGATTCTACGCGGCGCTGTTGGGCTATCCGCTGCAGCGCGGGCGCACGCGCCGGCCAGTGGTGCAGGTGGCGCTGCTGGCCTGGTCTCAGGGGGTGAATGCACTGGGCTACTTTCTCGAGAAAGCGCGCTCGCGGGCGTAAACGTCCCATCGCGTAGCTGCGGCGGTGTCTCCGTCCGCGCGCGCGAGCTGCGCGGCAATCTGTGGTGCCACGAGCTGCACGAGCGTGCCTTCCCAGCCGAACGAAAACCGCGTCTGCGCGATCGCTTCGTAGCGCTGTCGGGCCTGCGCGCGGTTGCCGCTTCTCTCCACGGCGTAGGCGATGGATTCGTAACTGATCACCGTGCTGTCACCCGATGCGCCGGCCGTCGCCAGCCGCACGCCTTCCGCGGGCTTGCCCCGTGCTACCGCCAGTTCACTCTCGAGTAGCTGGCGCGCCGCGCGATGCGTGGGATTGGCCGCAATGCTGCGTGCGCGCAGCGTATCCAGCAACTCGCTGGCGCCGGATATGTTGCCGGAGCGCGCCAGCAGCTGGCCCGCCCAGTACAACGCTGTCGGCTCGGTGACGGCGCGTGACACCGCCAGCACGCGCGCGCGTTCGCGCGTCGCCTCAGCGCTCGCGCCGAGCATGCGCCATGCCTGCACGAGCAGCAGGCGGCCGCGCAGTTCACTCAACGGTTGCTTCAATCGCACGGTGGCGTCGATCGCGCGCTGCAGTGGTGCGATCGCGTCGCGCGGTTGTCCGCGCCAGATCGCCAGCATGCCGAGCGAGCGATTACCCCGTGCGGCCACACCAGGTTCTCCTGCCAGCGCCCGCGTAAAGATGCGCGCGGCGGAGTCGGCGCGACCGGATTCTACCAGCAGCGATCCGTATGCCTGCAACATGCCGGCTTCGTCCAGCGCCCGCGGCACGAGCCTGAACCCGGCAGCGTAGGCGCGCAGTGATCGGTCATAGCTGCCAGGCGAACCGATCACGCGGTACGAGGCGCCCAGGTTGAACCACGCGTTGTCGTCGGTCGAGTCCCGACGTAAGAGTGACTCGTATTGCGCGATGGCCTGTGCATACTTTCGCGCCCGGAACAGGTCGTAGGCGTGCGCGCTCATGGTACCGACGTCCTCGGGGTGCGCGGCCAGCCACCGCGCTCGAATCGATGCCGCCTGCTCCGGTTGGGCGCGCCACCGGGCGATAGACGCCGACGCAATCATCTGCTCACGCGGCGTGAGTCGCGACAGGAAGCGCTCAGCCATGAGGAAGGCCCGCTCGCTACCCAACGGATCATTGGTCCACGCATGCACGGCGCCGAGTTGCGCCCAGGCAAGCGCGAATGAGCTGTCGGCCAGAACGGCTTTCTCCAGCGCTGCGCGCGCTGCGCCGTAGTCGGACCGATTGAACGCGTCGAGTCCGGTCGCGTAGTAGCGCAACGCGGCCAGTGATGTTGTGGTCGCGTCGGGGAGCGGCGGATTGGTGCGGCCCTGTTTCGCCGTTTCGCCGAACTGGTGACGCGCCTGTCGGACCACATCGTCGATCGCGCGCAGCAGCTGCGTGGAATCGACTGGTTCGGTCTGAAAGGTGGCGACGGCTTGTCCATCCACCGGATTCACGATGCGTGTCGCCACGCGAAAGCGTGGGCCAAGCGCCACGACGATCGGTACGACGACCGCGGCGGCACCGCTCCGCTGCGCGACGTCGCGGGCGCGCATTTCGGTGAAGGGGGCACCGTCGGTTCGTGTCGAGTCGCCGAGCGGTGACGACATGGCCCGCAGCGACCGCACGCGATCGGCCGACAGCACCCGCACTGTGCGGGCGTCACCAAGCGCGGTCGATACCGCCACGGAGACGGCGGCGCCGAGACCGGCGTCTCCGGTCGAGTTCTCGGCGTCGGTCACGACCACCAGAGTCGGCGTAGGGAGCACGTCGGCTGACGCGCCGAACGACGCGCCAAACCAGCGCCCGACGAATCGCGCATTGGCGGCGGCAGCCACCAACAGAATCGATGCCGCGATGGCAAGGCGCCGGCGTGGGGCGGCGCGCCTCGGTGTCGCCGTGGTTGAGGCCGTGGGCTCCGCCGCAACGGCCGTCGGCTCCACCGCAACGACCGTCGGCTCCGCGACGTCGACGATGAGTCGGTCGGTCATCGCCTCGTCAGCCGGTGGCATCCGGTTGCTGGGACTCGGCTTGTCGCGCTCGACCGCCTCTCGTATGCGGGTGATGACGGCGACGATCTCGGGCTCGGGAGCGAACTCGTACTCGCGGTCGAGGTGGTCGCGATACGCGGTAAACTGTTCGAGGGTGAGCCGGTGCGCGTCGCGCGTGCCGGGGGCGGCCAGGGCTGTGAACCAGTGCACGGCGGCGTTCGTATCGAGGGGACACTCGTCGAGCCACCGCCGGGCGATCGCCGCCACGTCGCCGCTCCGTCCCTGAGCGGTCTGTTGCGCGCACTCGCTGGCGCAGGCGAATGCGATGCGCTCGCGCAGGCGTTCGCGCTCGCGCATGGCCCAATCATCGAATCGCGGGGCGCGCTCGACGTACACCCCGTCGAGGAACGGGCCCCCGTAATAGGCAATGGCCGTCTGCCACGCGCCGCCGTCGACCGCGGCGGAGAAGACGGCGGCGTCGACGCGTACGGGCGCGCCTGGCGAGAGGCTCAGCTCCTGGGCGCGGGAGGCGATGGCGTCTCGGCCGAGGATGCTGCGGAGATACGACAACGCCTCGGCGAGTGAATGGCGCGCCCGCACTGGATCACGGTCGCTCCACAAGAAGTCGGCGAGCGTGTCGCGCGACAGCGGCCGCTCGGAGAGCGCCAGGACGGTGAGCACGGCGAGGACGCGCTTTCGGGCGTTCAACGCGTCGGCCTGCAGCCCGTCGCCATCACGGGCGGCGGCACCGGCGGTGATACGCAGGCCTCCCAGCGTGACGAGGTCGAATCGTGCCGACGAATCGGCCGGGCTCATGGGCATGCGGAATGATAGGGCGCGGAGATCAGAGAGCAATCGCAAACGCTGGTGCCGTATGCGTTTGACAATGGACGCACGCGACCGACCGCCGTTTCAAGAGCATTTGAGGACGAGTCGCAATGATGTGGCTGTTCCGAGCCGCGCGCTCGCGCGACTCACGGATCGCTCTCATCTCTCGCTCACCTGGATTAGGAGTTTGCATGACGTCATTCCGTCCGGCCGTATTGGCCATGACCGCCGTCGCCGCCGTGCTGGTCGTTGGCTGTTCGTCCCCGCTGCCCACCGATCTAGCGACCGTCAATGACGCTGGTACGAACGGGGGCAGTGCGCTGTTCGCGAGGAAGCCACAACCCGTTCGCAATCTGGCGGATTATCAGGAAGGCCCAAGCATGACGGCGATCACCGGATGCGTCTCGGACGTCGATGGGTGCGTGCCGCAGCTGACGATCTTCCCGTCATCGGTGTCGCAGATTCTGGGACAGACGTTCACGGCCACCGCCAATGTCACGTTGGGCTTCGTCGGGCTGCCGGTGTTGTGCGATGCATCGGGAACCCAATTGCGTGTGCAGATTCGCACTGGTGGGCTCACGGGCGCGGTGCTCAGCGACGACGTCGTCACGGTGCCGACCACCAATGAGTTCGGGCAGCCACGCACGTTGCGCGATTTTCACGCGATTCCGGTTGGCACCGGAGCTGGTGTGCCCCTGCGCCGCGGACGTGTGTACGGCGTGACGCTCGAAGCGGTGGCGACGGCACCGTCGTACTCGACGTACTGCAACGTGCCCGCAGGCTTCGCCGGCTCGGGTGATCTGTATGCCGGCGGTCAGGGCTTCCAGCTGCAGGCGGGCTTTCCGTGGACATCGGTGAGCGTGTTCGATCCCACCATTGGTAACGACCTCCCGTTTATCGCATGGGTGAAGTAGTCCCGATTAGGGCGCCGGCCACGCCTGCATCGTAGTCTCCACAATCTTGAGCAGCTTGTCGCGCGAGGCGCCGTCGCGAGCGAGGGTCGACATGCCCTGAATGACGGCCATGGTCAGGGCCGCAAGCGCGGTGGCGTCGGCGTAGTCGGGCAAGACGCCGTGATCGATGTCGTGGGCGATTGTTTTCCGCAGTCGCTGCTCGATGCCGCGGCGGATGGTGGCCAGCTGCTCCTTCACATCCGTCGCGGCTTCCGAGCAGCTGATGGCGGAGCTGGCCAGCAGGCATCCGGGCGGCGTGTGCTTGCCGGTGAACGCGCGCGCGGACATGCGGAGCAGGTCGTGTGCGGCTTCGCGCGCGGTGGCCGCATCGGCAATGATCGTTGCCGACGTGACCGGCCCCGACAGGTAGCGGTCGAGCGCCTCGAAGAACAGCGCCTTCTTGTCGCCGAACGCGCCGTACAGACTGGGCGGAGAAATGCCCATGGCGGCGGTGAGTTCGCTCAGCGACGTGGACTCGTAGCCGTGCCGCCAGAACAACAGCATCGCCTGGTCGAGGGCGGCGTCGCGATCGAACGACCGGGGCCGTCCGGGACGGGGCGCCGGGCCGGTCGCGGGAGCGTTGGTGTGTTCCATAGTGTTCACTAATAAACAGACTTGACGGGCGCCGGCAAGGTGCGTATGGTTTCATAGTGTTCACTATAAAACCTACGGGAGTAGTATGTCGCTGACCGATGTGCGTACGCTAGGCCGTTCGGGGCTGGTCGTGAGCCCGCTGTCACTGGGCACGATGACCTTTGGCGCCGAGCGCTGGGGATCGGCGGAGCAGGGCTCGCGCGCGGTGTTCGACGCGTACGTGGACGCGGGCGGCAACTGCATCGATACCGCCGACGTGTACTCCGGTGGCCGCAGTGAAGAAATGGTGGGCCGGTTCATCGAGGAACGCGGGCTTCGTGACCAAATCGTACTGGCCACCAAGGCTGGCTTCTCGCGGGCGCGCGGCAACGTGAATGCCGGCGGCAATGGGGCCAAGAATCTGTACGCGGCGCTGGATCGTTCGCTGTCGCGATTGCGCACCGACTACGTGGACCTCTACTGGATCCACATCTGGGATATGATCACGCCAGCGGAAGAAGTGCTGCACACGATGGACGCGCTGGTCACGTCGGGGAAGGTGCGCTACTTCGGTATCTCGAACGCGCCGGCGTGGTATATCGCACAGCTGGCGGTGCTCGCAGCCGAACGCGATCGTGCGGTGCCGATTGCGCTGCAGCACGAATACTCGTTGGTGGAGCGACACGTCGAACAGGAAGTGCTGCCGGCGGCGCGCACGCTGGGCATGGGATTGTTGGCGTGGAGTCCGCTGGGCGGTGGCCTGCTCACGGGCAAGTATCGCCGCGAGGAGGTCGCGGCAACGCAGGGCGTGGGTTTTGCGCTGCCCGATACGTCGGCGAGCGCGTCGGCCGCTCCGTCGGTGGAAAGCGACGGTCGCTTGAACGGCGCCAATCCGTTTGGCGATACCAAGTTCTCCGACCGCAACTGGGACATTCTCGATACCGTCGTCGCCGTGGCGCAGGAGCTCGAATGCACGCCAGCGCAGGTGGCGCTGCGCTGGTCGTCGCAGCAGCCCACCGTGGCGGGATTGATCATTGGCGCGAGTCGTGTGTCGCAGCTGCGGGAGAACATTGCCGCGCTCGATGTGATGTTGAGTGCCGATCAGTTGGCGCGGCTCGATGCGGCGAGCGCGATCGTGCCCACCTATCCCGCCACCGTGGCGTCGCCGGCCATCCACCGCATGCTGTTCGGCGGACACGCGGTGACGTCGTGGGATCGCTACCGGTAGTTGTGTCCCTTCACATGCTGTTCGCCGCCGCCCAGCTCCAGCGCCTTGAACTGCTTGGCGCGCACGTTCACCACATGCTGTTCCACCTGCAGCGTGCCGCGAATGAGCAGCATGGGTGACCGGGAAATGAGCAGCGCATGTTCTTCGAAGCGATCGGGGGTGATCACGATGTTGATCATCCCCGTTTCGTCTTCGAGGGTGAGAAAGACGAATCCCTTGGCCGTACCCGGACGCTGACGACAGATCACCAGGCCGGCCACGGCCACGCGCTGACCGTCCTTGCCCAGTTCGTGCGCTTCACGGGCCGACAGCACGCCGTTGGGCGCCAGAATGGGGCGCACGTGTTTCATGGGATGCCCCGCCAACGACAGCCCGGTCATGCGGTAGTCGGCTTCGGTGAGTTCGATGGGCGTGTAGGCCGGCAGCTGGGTGGGCACCGGCTGCGCCTGAAAGGGCGCCAGCGGCAGCTCGGGGCCACGGGTGGCGGCCATCACTTCCCACAGCGCCACGCGCCGTCGCCGTTCGGCTGGCTCGTGCGCGAACATGCTGTCGAAGGCACCGGCTTCGGCCAGTCGACGCCATGAGGTTTTGTCGAGCGACACCCGACGCACGGCGTCGTCGACACTGGTGAACGGGCCCTGCACCAGCGCCGCTTCGAGTGCACGACGGGCCTTGGCGCCGAGTCCACGTACGAGTCGCACACCGAGTCGCACCGCCACCACATCGCGCATGGGTTGCGGGCCGATCTGACGCCCCCAGCGCACCACGCCATCGTTGGGCACGAGCACGCGTCCGTCGGCCATCTCGAGGGCGTGATCCCAGGTGCTGCGGGTGAGATCGACTGGACGCACTTCCACACCGTGTCTCTTGGCATCTTCGATGAGCGTGCCCGGCGCGTAGAAGCCCATTGGCTGCGCGTTGAGAATGGCCGCGGTGTACTCTGGCGCGTAGTAGTGCCGGAGCCAGGCGGTGGCGTACACGATGAGCGCAAAGCTGGCCGCGTGACTTTCGGGAAAACCGTAGTCGGCGAAGGCGTTGATCTGGTTGTAAATGCGACGGCCGGTTTCCTCGGGGATGCCGTTCTTCGCCATGCCGGCAATCAGTTCTTCGCAGATCTGCGCCATGCGTTCGCGCGAGCGCTTGTGCCCCATCGCGCGACGCAGCTGATCGGCCTGGGTGGGCGTGAAGCCGGCGGCAACGATCGCCACCTGCATGCCCTGCTCCTGAAAAAGCGGCACCCCCAGCGTGCGCTTGAGCACCTTCTCCAGCATGGGGTGCGGATAGGTGACCGGCTCGAGTCCGGCGCGCCGTCGCAGATACGGATGCACCATCTCGCCCTGAATGGGTCCCGGCCGGATGAGCGCCACTTCGACCACGAGATCGTAAAAGCACCGCGGCTTCAAGCGCGGCAGCGTGTTCATCTGCGCGCGGCTCTCGATCTGAAACAGCCCCACGGTGTCGGCGCGGCACATTACGTCGTACACGGCCTGATCGCTCATGTCGAGCTGTCCGAGATCGATCGTGGTGCCGCGCGTGTGCCGGATGTACAACAGACAATCCTGCACGACGGTGAGCATGCCGAGCCCCAGCAAGTCGATCTTGACCAAACCCACGGGATCGAGATCGTCTTTCTCCCACTGGATGACCGTGCGCCCCGGCATGGAGGCGGGCTCGATGGGCACGATGGAGCCCAGCGGCTCTTCGGTGAGAATGAACCCGCCTACGTGAATGGAGCGGTGGCGCGGCAGTTGGTGCAGCCCCGCGACCACATCGGCCAAGCGGCGCACGCGTTCGTCGTTGGGATCGAGCCCGGCGCGCGACAACACTTCACGACCACTGGCGGTGTCGCGGGTGGCGGTGGTGCGGTTGCGGCGTTCTTCGTGGGGTTCGGAGTCATTCGTGCGGCTGCTGTCACTGCCCTTGGCCAGCGGACCGAGCTGCGCGCGCGCATCGGCCGCGATCTTCCGCTCGGCCTGCATGTCGATGACCTGCGCCCAGGTGCCGTCGCGGTCGGTGGGGCCTTTCGGGGCGCGCTGCGTCTTCGTTTGCGTGGACGCGACTTTGCGCGACGCCTCACGGACCACGCGCGCCTTGGTGGTCGCTTCGGTGCCGCCGATCATCTGCTGGCCTAAGCGATCGGCGTCGGTGGCGGGTTCGGCGCTCGGTTCGGCGCCCGGCGTGTTCGCGGCGGGCTCCTTGTCGACCCGTAACGCCTCCGCCGTGCTTCGCGCGCTGAACCGATCACTGAGCGACGCCAGCATGTCGCCCTGTTGCACCGAGAAGCCCAGCACGCGCGCCGCATCGCGCACGGCGCTGCGTCCGCGCCAGGTGATCTGCTCGCACACCATGGCCGCGTGTTCGCGTCCGTAGCGATTGTACACATACTGCAGTACGCGCTCACGATCACGGTGCGCGAAGTCGATGTCGATGTCCGGTGGTTCTTTGCGTCCTTCGCTCAAGAACCGCTCGAACAACAGCTCCATGCGAATGGGATCGACCGCCGTGATGCCAAGGCAGTAGCACACGGCCGAATTGGCGGCGGAGCCACGCCCCTGGCAGAGAATCCCTTCGCGTCTTGCGAAGCGCACGATGTCCCACACCGTGAGAAAGAATCCGGCGAGATCGAGTTTGCCGATCATCGCCAGTTCGTGCGCCAGCTGTGTGTCGTGCTTGGGCGTGCGCGACGTGTTCCAGCGTTCGTAGGCGCCCTGTTCCACCAGGCGCGTGAGATACTCCTGCGCGCTGATGCCGGGCGGCAGGGGAAACGCCGGCATGGACGGCTTGAGCTGCTCGAGCCGAAACGTGCATCGCTCGGCGATGGCCAGCGTGGCTTTCACCCCCTCTTCGGCGCCACGCCACCGCTGATACACGAGCGACGGCTTCTTGAGCGCCCACTCAGCGTTGGGACGCAGGCGCGTGCCCATGGTGTCGAGCGTGCGTTCGTGGCGAAGCGTGTTGAGCACATCGTGCACGATGCGCTGTTCGGGGGTGGCGTAGTGCACGTTGTTGGTGACCACCCACGGCACGCCGAGCTTGGCGGCGAGTGGACGCAGCAGCTGCACAAGCGCGCGCTCTTCGGGTAAGCGATGATCCCAGCATTCCACCGCCAGATGCTCGCCGAACACGTCGCGTAATTCACCGGCGGCGGTATAGGCGTCGTCGGTACGGCCTTCGGCCAGTAGTTGCGGCACCCAGCCGCGCGGGCAGCCGGTGAGGGCCATGACGCCCTCCACGTGGCGGGTGACGAGCGCCCACGGCACACTGGGGGTGCCGCGTTCGCTGTCCATGCGCGCCCGCGTGACCAGTGAGGCGATGTTGCGGTAGCCGTCGCGCGTTTCGGCGAGGAGCACCATATGGGTGCGTCGTTCGGCTCCGGGGTTGCCGATGTCGGGCATGCGCACGGTGAGCTCGACGCCCAGGATGCCGCCGATGCCCAGCGTTTCGCAGGCCGTGCCGAAGCGGACTACGCCCCCCATTTCGTCGTGGTCGGTGATGGCGAGGGCGGGGTACCCCAGTTCGGCGGCCCGCTCCGCCAGTGACTCGGGGAGCGAGGCCCCGTCGAGCAGGGAGAGTGCCGAGTGGCAGTGGAGTTCGACGTACTGGTTCGGCATAGGATACCGAATATACACCGAATCACAGAAATCCGGCGAGGGCCGGAGGGCGGGCACTTCCACCGCGGTCCTGTCGTTAGATCACGACATGTCGCATTCAAACCGTCCCTCCCAGCGTCCCGAGCACACGGTGAACAACGTGCTCGAGAATGCCGATAGCATGTCCAACGACGAGTTGGACAAACTGCCGTACGGCATGATCCAGCTGGACGCGACCGGGCGGATTTTGAACTACAACGCCGTGGAGTCGAAGTTGGCGTCGTTGCGCAAGGAAGACGCGATCGGGAAGCAGTTCTTCACTGAGATCGCGCCGTGCACGAAGGTGCAGGAGTTCTACGGACGCTTCAAGGAAGGCGTGATCCGTGAATCACTCGATACGAGCTTCCGCTTTCACTTTGCGTTCAAGCAGAACCCGCGTGACGTGACCGTGCGGTTGCTGTACTCACGCCGGACGCGCACGGTGTGGGTGCTGATCTCGGATCATGAGGGGAAGCCGATCGAGGGGTGACGCCGGCGCCGCAACGTCCCCTCGGTCTCAGCGCTTACGCACCGCAAACGGCTGCACCTGCTGGCGTGACTGTCCGGAGACGTCGTCGGTGATCTCGATGCGCATCCGATAATTGCCGGGTGTCAGATCGCCGAGCCCGATCTTGAGCTGCTCGACGATGGTCGGTCGATACTCCGACTCGCGCGCAAACGAGACGCGGATGGTGCGCGCACCCTCGGTGCCGGTAACGGCGTTGCGCAGGCCCGACAGCGCGCGCACCGCGACGGCGACGGCACCGTTCTTGGCCAGCTGCTCGACCACGAGCGATATGCGATAGCGCGCCTGCCCAGCGGATTCACTGAGGCCGTAGATCTCCCACAGTACGTCTATCGGCTGCCCCGATGTGATCGCTCCTCCAACCAGTGGTGTGATCGCGAAGTCGCTCCATCGGTTCGGCGCTGGCGACGACGTGCGCAGCTCGCGCGCGATCAGCAGATCGCTGACGTCAAAGCCGGACGATGAACGCGGCGGCAGATCGGCGATGGCCTTTGATGCGCGGTTGCTGCCGGCGGCAAGCGCATCGGCGCGCAGGAAGGTGGCCGACGACGGCAGGGTCATGCGAAACTGTACCGCTGATACCGACATGCTATCGGTGGTGCGCAGGTCGAGACGGGTAGAGGTGCTATCCGCCAATCGCCACGACGGATCGAACACGGCCAACGCGACGGTGGCGGTGCTGTTGGTGCTCGCGGTGGCGTGCCATGCGCCGGTAGGGATGGTGGCAATCACGGCCATCGCATTCGAGTCGCCGCGGGCCCGAAAGCGATACGCGCGAAGATCGATCGGTCGCGCCACTTCGCGCACGGCCTCGAGGTTGCGCCACACGGCGGGGTACAGCGCCTCCAAGTGCTCGAGGACGTTACCTCGGTAGAACTGATTGATCCGTGCGGTGCCGTACGTCGGAAGCGCGTGAAAGAGAAAGTTCGCATCGAGCTGCTCGTAGTCCCAGAACTCCAGGACGTCGGCTGACCACGAGTCCTTGTATCCCGCGACGTCATCCGGTGGCCCCCAGCGAACGAACACCACGCCGCGGTCGGAGTCGACGCCGTTTCGCTCGGTTTCTTCGTTCGACCAGCGAAGCTCCGCGTGCACCACACGCGCACGGAACTCGGATTGCACGAGATTGCCGGCGATCAGGCGTGACGGATCCGCGACCCCCCAGAATGTCTTTTCAAGCGATGCTCTGGCGGAATCACTCAATGTGCTGAGTTTGGCGGTGTCCTTCGGAAGCATGACTCTGTTGATCGCGAACAACACCTGCGCGTCATTGGGAGGCAGCATCGCGATGCCATCGTCAAAGTGCCGGCTGGCCTCCGCTGTTCTCCCAAGTCGATGCAGCGCGAGTCCGCGCACGAGTGCTCCCCACGGGTGCTTGGGGTTGTCGCGTTGGAACTGCGAAGCAGCGGCGTCGAGGGGCAACCACTCGCGCCGCTCGGCCATGGTCATCGCCAGATGTCGAAAAGCGAGCGCATTGTGCGGGTTCGACGTGAGTGCCCGCTGAAAGAATGCCCGCGCCTCGGCGCTTCGTTCAAGGCCGAGCGGCGGCGTGAGGGGTTGCGACTCCATCTGGCGGAACTGTCGATACAGTTTAGGCCATTTGATGAACTCGCCGAGTCGCACGTTCGGATTTACCTCGGTCATTCGTCGCTGCGCCACGATCTCGTATCGCCGCCACTCCAGCAGTCCGATGCGATCTGCGATGATACTGCTCAGTCTATCGTCAGTGCCCCGCTCGGCCCGGCGCAGCGCCGAACGAAGCACTCCCGTGGCGCGCTGAAAGTTGACCACGTCGGATCGAAACAGAAAATCCGCATAGTCCACGGCCCAGCGCACGCTGTCTGGTTCGTACTCGATGGCTAATGCAAAGCCGCTGTCGGCCAGCATACGCCGCCGCGCAATCCCATGCGGCATCGACACCGTTCGCCATGATGATTTCGTAGTCGCCGCGGCCACTGAGGCGAATGAATACCAATAGATGCCGCGCTTCCCAGCACGACGTGCCGCTACTTCGAACGATGAGATGGCTGACGCAGAGTCGCCGATGGAAAGATGTTCGGTGCCGCGGAGAAACAGCGACTCGGCTGAGTCGGCGATCGGCTGAGCGCTCGCTGGGGAGGAACTGACGAGCGTGACAGTCACGAGGAGCCACAGTCGTCTTGGGGCATTCAACATTGGAAACGCTCGGTGGAGTTCATATCTTCAGACCCACGAACCTCTGCCGTCGGTAAGGTGACGGCAGGTATCAGGAGCTGTCAATGCGAGCGCGGCCGGGTCCGTCCCGTCACTCGGTTGTGGACCGCCGACGTCGCAGCCACTTCTCTCCCTCCACCGCGAACAGCACCACCGACGACACCGCAACGCACACCGCGAGTTCCCGCCACGAGAGCGGCACCGTGTGGAAGATGCGATTCATCGCCGGCACGTACAGCGTGCCAAGTTGCAACACGAACGCCCCGACGACGGCGTAGAACAGGGCCGGGTTGCCGCGTACGCCCAGAGTCCAGATCGAGAGCCGCTCGGAGCGAATCGCAATCAGGTGGAACAGCTGCGAGAGCGTGAGCACGGTGAACGTCATCGTCTGCCAATGACTGTTCCCCTCGCGGATCGTGAGCGCCTGGGTACTCAGGGCCAGCGCGGCCATCAGCAGGCCGACCCACAACGCGTGCTGCCACAGGCCACCTGCCAGCAAGCTTTCCTGCGGTGAGCGCGGCGGCCGCTGCATACTATCCGGCTCGGCCGGCTCGGTGGCCAGTGTAATGCCGGGCAGGCCATCGGTGACGAGATTCATCCACAGGATGTGAATCGGCAGTAACGGCAGCGGCAGTCCCAAGAACGGCGCGAGAAAGAGCGTCCAGATCTCGCCCGCGTTCGTGGACAGCACGAAGCGCACGAAGCGCCGGATGTTGTCGTAGATGCGACGCCCTTCGTGCACCGCCTTCACGATGGTGGCGAAGTTGTCGTCGAGCAGCACCATGTGCGCCGCCTCGCGAGCCACATCGGTGCCGCCACGTCCCATCGCGATGCCGATGTTGGCGCGCTTGAGCGCCGGTGCGTCGTTCACCCCGTCGCCAGTCATCGCGACGTACTCGCCGCGCGACTGCAGCGCTTTCACGATACGCAGTTTGTCTTCAGGGGCCACGCGCGCAAACACGCGCACCTCGGTCACGCGTTGCGCGAGGTCTTCGTCGGATAGCCCCGGGATGTCTTGCCCGGTGAGTACCACATCGTTGGCACCAGCGATGCCCAATCGCGTGGCGATCGCGAGGGCAGTAGCGGGGTGATCACCGGTAATCATGACCACGTGAATGCCGGCCGCCTGACAGGTTTCCACGGCCGCTTTCGCTTCGGCACGCGGCGGGTCGATAAGTCCGACCAGCGCCAGTAGCGTGAGCTCCTGCTCGGCGTGTTCGGGCGAGTCCGGCTGCTCAGTGAGCGTACGCGTGGCGATCGCCAGCACGCGCATGCCGGCCGCGGCCATCGATTCGGCCTGCTGCAGCACGCGCGCCGCGTCGATGGGCACGATCGCCTCGGCGCTCCGCATGGTCGTGCAGCCGGCGATCACGCGCTCGGGCGCGCCTTTGGTGCATACGATGACGCGGCTCTCATGGCGATGTATCGTCGTCATGCGCGCCCGTTCCGACGAGAACGGCACCTCGCCCACGCGCGGCCAGTGCGCGTCGAGCGCGCTCTTGTTCACGCCGGCGTCGGCGCCCGCGCGCACGAGGGCCGTCTCGGTAGGATCGCCCACCAGCGCGCCCTCTGCACCGACGGTGACGTCGGTGCACAACGTCATGACTTCGGACAGCGGCGTGAGGTCGTGCGCCGGCGGCTGTGACAACGTCCACGCCGTGCCGTCGCCGAGCACGACGGTGTCCACGTGCATCCGGTTCTCGGTGAGCGTGCCGGTCTTGTCGGTGCAGATGTACGTCACCGAGCCGAGCGTCTCCACGGCGGGAAGTCGGCGGATCAAGGCCTGCTGCTTTACCATGCGTCGCGCGCCGAGGGCGAGCGAGATGGCGACCACGGCGGGAAGCGCTTCGGGAATGGCCGCCACGGCAAGGCTCAGCGCCGTCATGAACATCAGCAGCACCGGCTCGCCGCGCAGGAGACCGGCTGCGAAGATGATGGTGCAGAGCGCCACCACGGCGATGGCGAGCTTGCGCCCGAGCACGGACAGGCGCTGCTGCAGGGGTGACGGTGATTCGGGCTCGTCGCGCAGCATGGCGGCAATGCGACCGAGCTCGGTGCGCATGCCGGTGGCAACCACGATGCCGGTTCCGCGTCCGGCGACGACTGTCGTGCCCTTGAAGCTCATGCACGTCTGATCGCCCACGGCACTGGCGTTTGACGGACACGCGGCGGGATCCTTGCGGCTGGGTACCGACTCGCCGGTGAGCGCTGCCTCCTCGATGCTGAGATGCACTGCGTCGAGCAGACGCATATCGGCCGGCACGATGTTGCCCGCTGCAAGCAGTACGATGTCGCCCGGCACCAGCGCGGTCGATGGCACCGACACTTCCGTGCCGTCGCGCCTCACCTGCGTGAGCGGCTGGGCAAGCGCGCCGAGTGCGGCCATGGCGCGGTCGGCGCGATACTCCTGCGCGAATCCGAGGGCCGCGTTCAGGCTCACGATCGCGATGATGGCGATCATATCCTCCGGCTCGCCTACGACGCCCGCAATGAGCGCGGCCACGAGCAACACCACCACCATGGTGTCGGCGAACTGTGCCAGGAGCATGCGCAGGAGACCGCGACTGCGCGCGTGTTGCAGCACGTTCTCGCCGTATTCGATCGTGCGCGCCTGCACGACGTCGGCGCTCAGTCCTCGCTCAGCCGAGCTCTCCAGCGTGGCCAGTGTCTGCTCGGCAGACGTGGCATGCCACGGTGTGGCCGCGGCAGGCGAATCGGGTGCTGTGGAATCGGTGGAGCGGGTCAATGCGAAGGGGGCACGGGACATCGGGCGACTTCCGTTCACGTACAGTGCGCGTTCCGTGCCATGTTGAACAGCCTAACACCCTAGTGAGCAGGGGGGAGGGAATCAGGGGGCAGGAGGCAGGCGGTTCAAGGGTGAGCAGGGGGGAGGGAATCAGGGGGC
>NZ_JANPLK010000082.1 GCF_031426495.1 Gemmatimonas sp.
CGCGTTCAACGACTCTGACCCCTTGAAACGGACCCCTTGAAACGCGTTGAAACCCCGCAGCTTCGCACCGTCGGTCAGCGCAGGCCGGTGAGATACGCCGTGACCTTGTCGACGCTTCCCCCGTACCGCACGATGCTGTCCGCCACCACGCCGCCGCGTTGCACGAGCGCCAGTAGCACGTGATTCGGATGGACGACTTCTCGGCGTTGTTCCGCCGCCATGTGGATCGCCGCGTCCAGCGCGGCTTGGGCGTCAGGCGCGAACGGCAGCGGTGCGCCATCGACGACGTGCTCACCGTGGCGTACGCGGTCACCCACGTCAACGCGAAACCGCTCCCGGTCCATCCCGCTCTCGTCCACGATGGCGCGCACGGCCGGGTACCCCCCGCGGAGCATACCGAACAGCAGGTGCTCCGGGTTGACGGTCACCTGTTCGAGTCGGCGCGCATCGTCGCTGGCCAGCCCGAACATGCGCGTAAGCTGTGGCATGATCTTCGGAGACGACGGTGGGCGTGCATCGCGCGCCGCGAGAATGGCATCGATGTCGAGCCCGCACAACTCCGCAATGCGGTGTCGGTCGGCGTCGGGCGGCTGGCTCTCGAGCATCTCGCGCGCCATCTCCCGCGCGCTGCCGTTGCATGCACCACGCAGATCGAGGTCGGCACCACTGCGAATGAGGGCCTCGACCATCTCGACCTTATTATTTCCCACGGCCATGACGACGAACGGCATGTCCCAGCGCCGGGTGTTCACGGGGAACCCGCGCGCGACGAGATACTCCATGACCGCCGTGCGGCCGTTGAGGAAGGCGATCATCGCGGCTTCCGCGAGAATCTCGTCGTTGTCGTCACCCGGGATGCGCCCGAACACGTGAGGACCGATGGCATCGAACTGCGGCCGGTTTTCGCGTGCGGCATCGGTTGGTCGGCCGCTCGCGTCGAGAAAGCGGCCGACGCCCGCCACGTCTCCGAGCCCCGCCGCGATCCACAGTGCCGGCTGGCGCACGGTCGCATACTGCGCGAGGCGATCCAATGCACCCGGGCTCCGGTACCGCACGACAGCGTGCTCCAGCACCGAGTATCCATTTGGCGCTACCCAGTTCGGATCGGCTCCACGGTCGATCCAGTAGTGCACATCCTCAGCCGTGATTCGCATGTCACCACAGAGCCGGAGATTGAGCTCGCGCTGCACGTCGAAGCCGATGGAGGCCAGCCACTCGATGATGGCTCGCATGCGGTGGCGATCCGCACCTTGCTCAACATCCATTCGTTCACGATCCAGAGCCATCCTTAGCAAATGCCTGCACGTCGCAATCTCGTGCTCGGTTGGCGTGCGCAGCTCGGGATGCGCTTCGGCGATAGCCTGCAACTGCGAAAGGTCCGCCGCGGTCATCGCCTCGTATGCACGTCGGAGCGGCGGGACCTCCAATCCTTCGCGAGTCGCCTGGGAGTGGACGCGCGCCATCAATGCGTCCCATGACGGAAAACCGTTCCCGCGCGCCACCGCGAGGCGCGCTTCGTCCTCGGTCGGCGCAATGTCGAACGCATCTTCCAGCGACATCCCGTAGAATCTGGGCACGTACGAGACCAGCGACCGGGCCGCGGAGACACGGCGGTTGCCATGTCGCGCGATGAGATCCTGCACCATTCCAGGCCACTCCTCGGGCCGATACAATCCCGGGTTTACTGCCGATGGCGTGCGGTGCAGGAGCCGTTCGGCCTCCTCGAAGTAGCGAACGAGACGTGGCCAGCTGGCGAAGCCGTACTCGCGCGCAATGACCAGCTGCGCATCGGCGAGTTGCAGCGTGTCGAGTGCGCCGACCTGCACGGCGGAAAGACGCGCCTGTGCACGGGAGCGTGCATCGCCGTCGCCGGCGCGCAGCAGCCGGAGCAAGGCCTTTGCCTCCTTTCTCTCGAACTCGAGGTTCGGCCTGAGCGGAAGCGAGCGGGGTATGGACAAAACTCCTCCTTTCGTGGTGGCCCATGTCCGCCTGGCGGGCCCGAAAAGAAGAGAGAAGTTTCGAGCGAGCAACTCAACTGCGTCGGATGGGACCATCCCTTTCCGCGGACCGGATGCGCTCCGTGGGCGCATTCGGAGTCTGCCCGCAGAACTCGGGAGTGTCAAGATTTTCACGCTGCACGGGTCAGACGGGTTGGCGGCGTGTGTGTTGACAGCCCCTCGTTCATCACCCGCCGATGACATTCGCCTCGCGAGTCACTTGCCCTTCACCACGCGCGGCAAGTGCACCGCGAAGCAGGTCCCCTGCTCAGCGTTCGACGTCACCTCCAAGCGGCCGCCATGCGCGAGCACGAGTTGGTCCGCAATAAAGAGGCCCAAGCCAAGATGATGGGCGTCGCTAGCCTGAACGCCGCGCCGCAGCCGCTTGAACGGAGAGAAGAGTCCGGATATGTCCTGCGGGTCGATCGTCGGCCCAACGTTCCGCACTTCGATCACGACGTGATCGGCCTCGCCTCGCGCGGTGACCGTCACGGGCGCGGATGCCGCGCCATGCTGTACCGCGTTGCCGATCAGATTGATCAGCGCTTGCGAGAGCCGGACGCCGTCAAATTTTCCGCGCAGATCGCCGGTGAGCTGCACGTCGAAGACGTGATGCGGACTGGCGCTCCGCATCTCGTCGACGGCGTCGCCCACCACCGTGGCAAGGTTGATCTGGCGCGGCGTGATGGCGATGCTCGTACCCATGCGGCTTCGGGTAAAGTCGAGGAGGTCATCCAGCATGTGGCCCATGCGTCTGGCACTCCGCATCGCGCGAGCGATCAGCGGAAGGTGCGGCGCGTCGACCAGCTTGGCATCGAGTACGTGCTCGGCCACGAGCGTGATCATGTGGAGCGGTGTGCGTAGGTCATGGCCCAGGATCGCGACAAACAGGTCATGCGATTGATCGACCGCGCCCGTGTACGTCGCTACCGACTCCACCATCGCCTGATCGATAGCCTCGTTGAATCGCATAAGATCCTGGAGGTCAGCTCGAGCCAAGTCGCCGCGCGACTCGGTCCACAGGCGCAGCACGCTCGCGCGCAGCGCCCGAAACTCCGCCATCATCTCCCCCACCGTGAAGCCATCACGGGCGCGGCCAGTGCCGTGGGACTGGGCCGCGCTCTCGGTCGGAGATGCGTCGGGAGGCGCCTCTCCTTGCGACTTGACAACTTGCTCGGCCGATGTCTGCGGCGTCCGCAGGTCCTTCGCGATGGTGCGAAGCATGTCCGAGGCATGATCGCGGAGGGTGTCCAGGTCCATGCCGTCCGAGCCCGCCTGTTTACGGGCGAACGTGACCCACTCATCCAGGATCGGGTCGATGTTGGCGTCGATGAAATCGGCCAAGCGCACGCGGGCTCCGAAATTAGACGTTGGTCGGCTGCACGTCCGATACACGCCAGCGCTTGAGCCTGCGTCAGGTGATGCGGTACGGCCTCATCATTCGCTGGTGAGCATGCCGTGTGATATCCTCTGTATTGGAAGGAAGGTGCACGACGCGTGCCGGGCCGCCGCGCCTCTCGCATGTACTCATCGTCGTGGTGCGCGCTATCACCGCATCGCCTCGATGATCTGCTCGCGTACCCACGCGCGGTGTTTCAGCGGGAGACTATGGTCGGCCCCCTTGCGCACGGAGACCGCGACCGACGGACGGAGGAGGGCGATGTCCTGGATGCCCGAAAGTGGTGCACTCTCATCCTGGTCGCCGTGCAGGAACGTCACGGCGACGCTGGGAGGCAATCGCAGCAGATCCGCCGTGAGATCGTAGCGATAGATGACCTCCCACATCGTCGACGTAGACGAGCGCCAGGTCATCTGATTCATGTCCTCCGCCACCTCACGCGGCACGTCGCCGGCGAGCATCGGCGCCGCCCACCCCAACAGTCGGCGTCCGAGCAAGCAGGCCAGTGCGAACGGCACCATATGCGTCCAGATCCACCCGTTGTCGCGGCGTGCAACGAACCGTTTGGCGTTGTCGCCGCCGGCGAAGTAGGGCATGCTCACCAGCACGAGTCCGCGCACCTGGGTAGGGAAGCGCGCGGCGTACGCCACGGCCAATCGTGCGCCAAGGGAGTGGCCGACCAGCACGACGGGCCCCTCCGCCGCGACCGGTGTGATGACGCGCTCGAGCTCGGCGAGATGACGGCTTACCGAGTACGTCGTCCACGGCTTCGGGGAACGACCGAACCCAAGCAGATCGACCAGCGCCAGCCGGTGCCGATCCCGCAACGAAGCCACCACCAACTCCCAATAGCGCGTGGTGCCGCCGATGCCTGGGAGGAACACCAGCAATGGGCCCGTTGCACCGAGTCGTTTCACGAAGAGTGGTCGACC
Organism: Gemmatimonas sp.; assembly: GCF_031426495.1. Classification (NCBI taxonomy): domain Bacteria; kingdom Pseudomonadati; phylum Gemmatimonadota; class Gemmatimonadia; order Gemmatimonadales; family Gemmatimonadaceae; genus Gemmatimonas; species Gemmatimonas sp. The sequence continues at coordinate 4,329 of NZ_JANPLK010000082.1, forward strand.
GGTGTCTGCGCCGTCCGCGTCGGCCACGGCGAGCGCGGCGATCCCGAGCGACACAGTGCCCATGCCGAGCGCGACGCGTTTCACCCACCAGCGACGCGACCCACGCGGCTCGCTCAAGTTGCCAGCGTCACGGCGATGTGCTCACCGAATGGTTCGGCAACGCTAGATCCGATCTCGCAGTGCATCAGGCGTCCACTGCTGCAACCACGTCGACAGGACCGTCATACTGCCGGTAATCATGAGGATGCCGATCCCGATCAGTAGTACGCCTGACGCGCGCGACATCCACACGAGCGCTCCCTTGTAGCGCTGGAACAACGTCATGAAGCGGTCGATCATGAGCGCCGCCAGCAGGAACGGCACCGCCAGCCCGAGGGAGTACGCGAACAGCAGCAGCAGTCCGCGGTTGAGATCTGCCGACGATGCCGTGTACGTGAGCACGCCACCGAGAATGGGGCCGATGCACGGCGTCCAACCCGCGGCAAAGGCCATTCCCACGAGCACCGTGCCGAGGTAGCCCAACGGCTTATTCGCGACGTGCACACGGCGCTCTTTGGCGAAGGCGCCAATGTTGAACACGCCGAGCAAGTATAGGCCGAGCACGATCACCAGCACCCCACCCACGCGGCCCACCCACTCGCGTTCCTGATGGAACAGTCGGCCCAGCACCGTTGCTGTGGCACCGAGCGCCATGAAGACCAGCGTGAAGCCCGTGACGAACAGCAACGCGTGAATGAGCGTGGTACGACGCGAACGTTGCGTATCGTCGAGGCTCATCCCAGTGATGAAGCTGACGTAGCTCGGAATCAACGGGAGCACGCACGGCGACAGGAAGCTGAGAACGCCAGCGGTAAAGCTGATGGTGACGCCAATCGACGCGGACTGAATCACGATCCCAACGCGCGCTGAATGGCCGCCGTGAGCGTGGTGTCGCCGGGTGCAATCGGGCCCGTCTTTCGCCAGCGCAGCACGCCCTTGCGATCAATAAGAAACGTGGCCGGCACACCGACCACGAGGAACTTCGTTGACACGCGCTCGTCGGGATCACGCCAGATCGGGAAGGTCATCTGGAAGTCCCGCATGAAGCTGCGGATCGCATCGTCGGTCCCATCGGTGTCGACGCTCACCCCGATCAGCTCGAGGCCCTGCGCCTGATACTTGGCGTGAATCGCCCGCAGCTCCGGAATCTCAGTCCGGCACGGGTGACACCACGTGGCCCAGACGTTGAGCAGCACGACCTTGCCGCGCTGCGCGGCGAGTGAGACCGAGTCCCCGTTGAGCGAAACCGTAGCGTAGGCCGGCGCCGGATAGCCCACTTCTACGCGGCCGTCGCCCTCAGCCCCGACCGCATCACTCCGCTCGGTAGACGTGCAACTGCTCATCGAGAGCAGGCCGACGGCGATGAGCGCGGCGATGCGAGGTGCCGCATGCCAGCGGGTCATGGGAACTCCGTGACAGCGGCGCGCGCGACACGTACGGCTGACGGCCGCCCCGGCACAGTCCACGCGAACAGCACGTTCGCACCGGACACGGTGGCGCGAGGAAATCCGCTCGACCGTGCGGCTGAACTGGAGGCAATGGTCATCGGCATACCGACGCTGCCGTCTCGGCCGATGCGTCGAGCGCGCACCGCCGCAATGTCGCCACCCACCCGTTCCACCCACGTCACGAGGGCCGCGCCATCAGGTAGCAGCACGACATCCACGCGACCCGCCGGACTTCCGCCGTCAACGCGCACCGGCGCACCGAACGTGGCGCCGGCATTGTCCGAGAAGGCCACGTTCACGCGGCCGCTGTCACCAGGGGCGGTGAACCATGCCAAGGCCACCCGCGCGCCGTTCGCCGCCAGCGCGGGCCCGTTTACCGGACACGCCGCAATCTTCCACTGGTCGTTGTGCACCGGCGTGCCGGCACGCCACACGCCGCTCACTCGCCGAGTCACGTAAATGTCGCGAATCTCGTCATGGGTGCGATTGCGATACGCCACGATAGGACCGCTGCTCGTCATGACGGCGGCGTTGAGGCAACAGTCGCATGTGCGTTCGTCGAGTCGCACTTCGCGACCCAGCAGGCCGTTGGCGCTCAGGGTCGTTGACACCAGCATCATCTCATTGCCCGCGTCGTGCCCGCTCGACGCGGGTGCGCCCGGTGCTGGCTTCTTGAACTTGCGACCGTCGAGCCACACCGCCCCGAGCGTTTCTCCCTCATGCCACATTGCCACGAAGCCGTGCTCTGTTTGCGAACTGTCACGATGCGGCGTGACCGGAGGGCTCCACGTCTTTCCGCCGTCGGCCGACTGCGTGATGCGCACGCCGTACGCATACGTACCAGCGCCGTTGCGCTGCAACCAATGGGCGGCCAGGCGATTGCCGCTCAATACCTCGAGCGACGGAAAGTCGGCCCAGTTCACAAAAAAGTCGCTGCGCGTGACGATGGTCTGCGGCGGTGACCAGCGCGTACCATCATGAACGGCGAAGCGGAGGGAGTACCCGGGATTGGCCGGTTCCAGCCACGACAAGTACACGCGGCCATCGGGGCCGACCGTCAAGTTCGGCTCGGCGCTTCCCGGAGCCGCCGGGCTCGCGATGCTGTCGATGCTCGCGGCGGGCACGCGTTCGAGTGGTCCGCGCGTCGCGGCAGCTCGCGGATCCGATGTCGGGGATCGATTGCCCATGGTGAACGCCAGCGCACCCAGCGCGCTGCACAGAACCAGCACACGACGCGTCATCGAAAGCCTATGGTGTGAGTGAAGGAACGCATGTTGGGTCAGCGCCTCGCGACCGAGAAGACCAGCGTGGCCCAGTGCACGTCCCAGTCAGCGCCGGAGCCCTTGGTGGCTGGCACGATCTGTAGCGTGCGAATGTTCCACAGGCCAGGCTGCGTGACGACAACGAGGGCGATGCCACTGGCGTCGGTAACGAATTTCGCGTCGCGGGCCGCGGCACGACGGGCCACCGCGGTGTCGCTGAGCGCGGTCGCACCATTGGGCACTGATCCCGCGTGAAGCTGTGCGGCTGCCGCCGGTTTGCCGAGCAACATCAGTCGCACCCGCAGCGTATCGCCGATACGGAGGGCTGACGGATCGGACAGCGGCACGAACTCGAGCGGGTGATTCAGCACGCGCTCAAAGGCACGGGGGCCGCGACCAACTTCGATGACTGTTTTCGCGTACTTGGCGTAGCGGCGCGTGATACTGTCTCCCCCGACCGGTGGAAGCAGCCCTTCGCGTTCGTACCGCATTCGTGCCTCGGGCGCTCCCTCGAGGTCGAGATACCGTCGAAAGCTGGCCGGCGATTCGCGGACGCTGCGAGGCGCGAGCTGTACACCCACTACGTGCTGGCCTGCGGTCGACACCGGATGCGTAAGGCGCAACGAAGCGCCGAGCACCGACACGCCTTGCACGGTCACGGCCGTGTTCGCGGTCACGACGCGCGCCGCCACAATGCGATCGGGCGTGACCGCGGACAGGCTGCTCGGGAACAGACTTGAGGTTTGGCCTCGCACGGCGATACGTCCACCGGGGGTGACGGCGAAGGCATCGGGGATCAACCAAAAATCATGCGCGGCCAGCAGCGTCGCGGAGCCGGCCAGGCAGGCGGTCACGATGAGCGCCGACTTCAGCACTTGGCGCCGCACAATGTCCAGACGAAAGGAGCGCGGAGTGGGCATGAACGGGGAGGTGGAGGGAGGTATCGTATGTGGTGCGTGCCTTACTCCTCGTAAAGTAGCGTGGCGCTGGCCACGCGGCGATGCTTTACAGGCCGTAAAATGGCGCGTATGATATGCGGATCACGCCCTCGTTCGCTCCCTCCTCGGCTCAGGGCCCTCCTCATGCGCACCAAGCGTCGCACGTCGTTTCCCGCACGTTACAGCCGTAGCGTCGCGCTCGCCGCCTTCGCCGTCGTCGCGGTCGCTTCGACGGCGGCCGCTCACGACTTCTGGATCATTCCGGATCTGTTCGCGTTCGACGCCAATGCGACGCTGCAGGTCAATGCCCGGCAAGGTGGCGGCAAATTCCCCGTCGGCACGGCAGTCCAAATCGAGCGCGTCGTCGACGCGCGCATCATCGGCGCGACGACCGCTGCACAGCTGACCGACATGTCCGTGGTCGGGACTTCACTCACGCTGCGTCACAAGCCGACGGCGGCCGGTCAATACGTCATTGCCGTCAGTCTCGCGCCTCGCGTGTTTCGCGAAACGCCGGCGGGGGTCATTCGCTTTCTCAAAGCGGAGGGTGGCGCCGCCGAAGCCGCGCGCCTCGAACGTGAGACGCCGTTCGCTGGGCTCGATAGTGTGATCTTCACCGCGGCTTCCTACGCCGCGACGGTCGTTGAAGTCGGTACGGAAGGTCCGCGCGCTTTTGCCAAGCCTTCCGGTATACGACTTGAGTTCGTGCCGTTGGACGATCCGTCTCACCTGCATGTCGGCGACACGTTGAACGTGCGGATGCTCGGCAACGGGCGCCCAGTGCCCGGCATCGGTATTGAACTCGCAACAGGCCTCGAAAGCACGGCCGATGCGACGGCCGCCGTCATCCGTATCCCGTTCACGGCCGATGCGAACGGCGTGGTGCACATTCCTTTGGAGAAGGCAGGTCCGGTCATGCTGCGCTCCGCCTACGCCAGTCGGAAGGCGGGCGGCGCCGCGCGGGATTGGGACGTCTCGCGTACAACCTTCGTATTCCAGGTTGGAGCGCAGCACTAAGCGGATTCGGGGCGCGGACGACTTGCTTACCCAGCCGGTGGATCGCTTGGTCGGCGCGCGCGTGAGCTCGTTTGCGTATGCCGGACAACCCACCGGGCTGACGCTCCGGATCCACGGCGCTCGAGAATCGCGGTGCCGCGGCCAACGTTGTCCAGTGTTCGAGTGCCCATCTCGCCCTTGAGATTGTATCGGTACAGCGCCCACGCCGTATTTCCGGACACGTGCATCTCGATGTCCACGGGGCGGTAGTGAAAGTTCTTCATCTCTTTCATTTCGGGCGCGAGATGATGATCCCGATAGTCAGTCCAGCCGCGATTGATCCCGGCGCCTTCAACCACGGTGAGACTGTCGCCGGCGTAGAGCGTGTCCAGCGCCTTCATGTCATTGCGCTCCGCGGCTGCAAACAACGCCCGCAGCGTGGCGGTGGCTCCTGCCGTATCGTTTTGCGGCGCTGGCGCAGCGGTGCCCGTGGCGCGCTGCGCATGCGTGACGGATGACAGTACCGCCGTGAGCACCAAAAGTACGGTCGCAGGTCGATTCATGGGTGGTCGGGAGTGCGGGAAGGAAGGATGCGTTCTCGAGGCGCGGTGCGGCCGCCGTCGCCGCTCTTTACGGCGGGTAAAGCGTCATATACATTGCGCAGAGCCGCATTCTTCCGCCAGAGGGTCGTTGGTGTCCAAGCCACGTAAACCGTCATCGTTGGTCGCGTCGCCCCCGTCACGAGTCCGTGGTCTGGCGGCGCCACGCGCGTCCGAGCCGCGACTTCAGGATACGGTCCGTCTCTCTGCCGACGGGCTGGCCAAGGTGCTTGGCGACCTGGAGGCGCGGGTGATGACGGCCGTGTGGGCCCTTGGAACGCCGTCGCCGGCACGCGTGGTGCACGAGCGCGTCGCCCGGACGCACGCGGTCGCTTCGCTTACCGTGATCACCGTGCTCAACAAGCTCGTCGCGAAGCGCTTGCTGCGACGAAAGACGCGCGACGGACTGTTGCACTTCCACGCGGTGATGAGCGAAGCCGAGTTCATGGCGCACGCCTCCCGCCGAGTCGTGGAAGGCATTCTCTCCTTCGGGCCGCAGGCTGTGGCGTCGTCACTCGTCGACGTGCTCGCCGAGCAGGATCCTCAACAGCTCGAAGACCTCGCGCGTCTCATCCGACGCCGACTCAAGGGCTGAGCTGCCGCGGGAGCGGCGGTTCCGTGACTTGGGTCCGCGCCATCCCCGAAAGCGAGCGCCACTGGGAACATGCCAGATCGAGACCATTTAGCCCGCGCAACCGGCGCCCATGAAGGCCGTCATCGGCGCATCGTGCTTTTCGCCACCGGGTGCTGATCCTGCTTGCGACCAGCCCAGTGCTGGCGCATCACGTCGGTTCTCGCCTCGATCAACTGCTGGCGGGCCGTGATCATGTGTTGATGATCTGCGTAATTGCCGTGCACCAGATGCTCGCGCCCGTCCATGCGATCTTTCACTGGCTGCTGGTTGCGGGCCTCGCGTTCGCGATCTGGGATCGCAGTCGTGCATGGCTCGTCGTTCGCCGGCTTCTCGGGAGCGTCGAGGCGCGCAAACCTCGAGCAGGCGACGCATTCTGGGTGGCCGCCGTCGCTGCCGACGTACGGCCCACGCTCATGCGCGTCGTCGATGGTCTGCCCAATCCGGCGTTCACGGCGGGGTGGCTGCGTCCGCATATCTATGTCGCGGCACGGCTACCGGACGCGCTCACGGCGGAGGAGCTGAGCGCCGTGCTTGCGCACGAACACGCGCACGTGCGCCGACGCGATCCGGCACGCCTCTCCATCCTGCGCTTTGTCGGGTGCGCGTTGTTCTGGCTACCCGCGCTGCGACGGTTGGCGGCGGACGCGGCGGACGACGCGGAGATTGCTGCGGATGACACTGCGGTGCGTGGTCAACCGCTCGTGTTGGCGTCGGCGATACTCAAGCTGGCCGGGTGGCGAGTTTCGGGACAGGATCCCGACCTTGGTGGACGGGTCCTCTCGCGCGGATCGGGCGTGATGATCGGTTTCCAACGTGACGCGCTGCTCGACCGGCGGATTCATCGTCTGGTCGGGGACGAGGTCCCCGTCGTGACGCACGTTACTCGGCGGTCGATCGCGACGGCGTTTGCGGGTCTTGCTCTGGTGTGGAGCTCCGGGCTCGCCGTGGCCCATCCTCTTCCGGAAGGCGGTGAACACGGCGCCCCACACGGCGGACACTGTACGCAGCATAACGCATGGGCCGTCGAACATCTTTTCTGCCTGGCGGGGCACGCGCGCACCCCTGGGGCGCTCTGCCCGCACGCGACCGTGCGGAGCGCGACGCGGTAGCGCACCCGTGCTCAATCGCCCCGGTGCGCCACGGGCGTGCACATTTTATGCATGGTAAAGTGCGGTATGGTGCGCCGTCGAGGTGCCTTCCGCTTTGTGTTTCTCGAACTCGATAGTCGAATATGGAAGATCTGGAACGCTCGTATACCGATGGCATAGTCACTGAGCCCGTGACACGACGCCGCTTCCTGCACGCGGCCGGGGCATTTGGCGCGCTCGCGGGACTACAGCGCTTGAGGCCGGCTTATGCCTATCCAGCAAATGACTTGCAAGCATTTGCCGGCGTCGAGCATCGCGTGGCGGGGGCAGCCAGTCGCACCGACCTCGTCATCGACCGCACGCCGTTCGGGTTCGGGGGACGGCGCGGCATCGCCACGACCATCAACGGCTCGGTTCCCGGGCCGCTGCTTCGCTTCCGGGAGGGAGAACGCGCCACGATCCACGTGACAAATCGACTCGGCGAGGACACCTCGATTCATTGGCACGGTCTCCTCGTACCGAATGCGATGGACGGTGTGCCGGGTGTGAATTTTTCAGGAATTCATTCGGGGCAGACGTTTGTCTATGACTTTCCGCTCCGGCAGTACGGAACCTACTGGTATCACAGCCATTCGGGCTTCCAGGAGCAGCTGGGCCACTACGGGCCGCTCATCATCGATCCCATTGAGCCCGAGCCGTTTCAGTACGATCGGGAGTATGTGGTCATGTTGTCGGACTGGTCGTTCGAGAATCCGCTCAAGATCCTCGACAACATCAAGAAGCAGGGCTCGTACTACAATTTCCAGCGGCGTACGGTCGGTGACTTCTTCAAAGACGTAGACCGGGTGGGCTTGCGCGCCACCATCGCGGATCGCTGGGAATGGGGCAAGATGCGGATGAGTCCCATCGACATCGCCGATGTGACGGGCTCGACGTACACCTATCTCCTGAACGGCCTGCCAGCCGCCTCCAACTGGACCGGACTGTTCCGGCCAGGCGAACGGGTGCGGCTCCGCTTTATCAATGCCGCTGCGGGCTCGTATTTCGACGTGCGCATCCCAGGGCTCGAGATGACGCTCGTGCAGGCCAGTGGCCAGCATGTGCAGCCCGTGACGTTCGACGAGTTCCGCATCGAGATCGCACAGACGTTCGACGTGATCGTGCAGCCCACGGAGGATCGCGCCTATACGATCTTCGCGGAGTCGATGGACCGGTCGGGTCATGCGCGGGGCACACTGGCCCCACGTGCCGGCATGAGTGCCGAGGTCCCCACGCGTCGGCCGCGTCCCACGCTTGGCATGATGGACATGGGCATGGCGATGGGAATGGGCGGACACGGCGGGATGTCGATGCCCGGCATGGATATGTCTGCGGCTGCGCCCAAGTCTGTTGCACCGGCGGCGACTGGTCACGCGGGCCATGACATGAGCAGCATGCCGGGCATGGCCTCTTCGCCGGGATCCGGCGTGTTCGAGGGGACGCTGCGCGACGGCACGATTATCCGCGCCTCGAATCTGCGGGCGCCCGGGACAATCCCGGAGCCCATGATGCACGTCGGAGGCAAGCACGGGTCGGCGAGTGCCGGCACGGCGATGGAGACGCGGAGCCGTCTTTCGGAGCCGGGCGCCGGACTCGGCGAAGATGGATGGCGCGTGCTTGTCTGGACCGACGTCAAGCGACTCACGCCGGCTGCGACCTTTGAGGCACCAGCGCGCGAGATCGAGTTACATCTGACCGGCAACATGGAACGCTACATGTGGTCGATCAACGGGATCAAGTATTCGGACGCGCCCGATCCGATCCCGCTCAAACATGGTGAGCGCATCCGGCTTACCATCGTCAACGACACGATGATGGCGCATCCGATGCACATGCACGGCGTGTTCATGGAACTCGAGAATGGGCACGGACCAGAGTGCCCATACGTGCACACCATCAACGTCAAGCCCGCGGAGCGAGTGTCACTGCTCGCGACCCCGGTAGACCCGGGGCCGTGGGCATTCCACTGTCACGTGCTCCTTCACATGGACTTGGGGATGTTCCGGGTGTTTCAGGTGTCGGAACCGGATGGGACGATGACGACCAGCGAAGGGGCGGCGTCGTGAGCGGACACACGCGTTGGGCACGCGCACGGTGTGGCCGTGCCGCGGTCGTTGCACTACTGCTCTCGATGGGGAACGGCTTGCACGCGCAAGCGGCCGGTGCCTCGCATGGATCGCATGGGATGGACTTGGATCGTACGATTCGCGCGTTCGTCCTCGCCGAGCAACTGGAAGTGCACGCGAATCAACCCGATCGACCGGTTGACGTCGAGCTGGTCAGCTGGATCGGCGGCGACTACCGGCGCGTGTTCCTGCGACTGCAGGGTGAGCAGTCGACGCGCCGGTCCGGCGGGTTGGAGTTGCAGGGTGACGTCCTCTACGGGCGGCTCATCACACCCTTTTGGTCGGCGGTCGCCGGCGCTCGCGTCGACACGCGACTACGCAGCGACGAGGTGCCGGCCGAGGGTGGGAACCTATCGACCGTTCGGCGCGCCGCCGACGGTCGACTGACGCGCGGGATGCTCGCGATTGGCGTTGTCGGCCTAGCGCCTGGGTGGTTCGAGCTGGAGCCTACGCTCCTTGTCAGCGACAAGGGCGACGTGTCGCTCGAGGTGGAGTCGTCGTTCGACCTGCTCTTCACGCAGCGCCTGATCGTACAGCCGTGGATAGAGATCAACGCGGCGGTGCAGGCCGTGCCGGAAATCGGTGTCGGCTCCGGGCTCAACGACGTCGAGGTCGGCGCACGCATGCGCTACGAGATTCGGCGGAAGTTCGCGCCGTATGTGGGCGTCTCGCTGCTTCGCCGCACCGGTGTCACAGCTGCGACGTCGCACAACCTCGGCGAGCGGCGAAGCGTCGGCACTATTACCGCCGGCCTGCGGATCTGGCGATGAACTTCGCGATCGCTATTCAACCGCATGGATCTCTCCGCTCTGCGTCATTACCACAGGTCAACGCTATGCGCACTCTCTTGGTCGTTTCGCTGCTCGCCTTCGCTATTCCGAACGCCGCGGTCGTGCGCGCGCAAGGTTCGGGTAGCGTGACCTCGCATGACCACAGCATGTCGATGCCGCAAGGCGGTGCGATGACCGCGCTGCTGACCGATCCGTTCGGGTCGCGCGGCGCATCTGGAACCGCCACCGTGCGCGGTACGTCGGTGCTGATGCAGTGGTCTGGTGATCAACCAGGCACCGCGCGGGTCTGGTCGGTGCGACGCGGATCCTGCGCGCGTGATGAGGGGCTCATCGGCGCTGCAAGCGCGTACGCGCCGATTGCCGTTGATGCAGCCGGAAGCGCTCGTGCTGGCGCGAGTCTTGACGCGCCGCTGGCCGCTGACGGGCAATTCCATGTGCTGGTGCAGACGGCGGCAGACTCGCCATCCGCTGGCGCGGCGGCAACCAGGATCGCCTGTGGGGCCCTGGCAAAGGGAGCCACGCCGGCACGCGCTGTCACGGAGCTCACTACGTCGTCGAACGGCAGCAGACCGGCGGCGATGGATCACTCGGCGATGGACCATTCCTCGATGAACATGTCGGGCTCTGGTGCGGCCAGCGGCGCGGCCGACGCGGCAACGCCAAGCACGAGCATGTCGGGCATGGGTGCAACTGACACGAGCCTGATGGCGATCCACATGCGCATGATGGCCGACCCGGTGATTCGTGAGCGTGTGATGACGGATCCGGTGCTGCAGCGCATGATGGCGCAGATGCCGGGAATGTCCGCCATGGATCTGGACATGGACATGCCGGGGATGAAGAGGGCGCCGTCAGGCAGCGGTGCTGCTGCACGCGCCAAGGCCACGGGCACAACGGCCGAACCTGCCGCGAGGCCTGCGGTCAAGCCAGCCACGAGAGCCGCTACGAGACCCGCTGCGAAACCCGCTGCGAAACCCGCTTCCAAGCCGGCTCCGGCGGCGATGCCAGGCATGGATCACAGCAAAATGCCGGGCATGCGAAAGCCGCCTGCATGACTCACCGTCCCATAACGGCCTCGCGCACCGCAGAGGGCCGTCGGTTCTTGTCCGGTCGCACTTCGCGGTGCGCACTACTGGCACTGGTGCTTCTCGGCGTCGCCCCCGCGCCCGCGCGTGCGCACGCGTCTCTCAAGAGCTCAACGCCGGCTGCTGACTCGACGCTGACGGTAATACCGCGCGAACTGCGGTTGCTGTTTACGGAGGCGCCGGCGCTCGCCTTCAGTCGTCTTGAGCTGCTCAGCGCGTCGGGGGCGGCGGTGGCACTGTCGCCAGTGCGAGCCGCGGCGGATTCCCGGCGAGCGCTCGTGGCTGACATTCGTGGCACGTTGACCGCGGGCACCTACACGGTGGTGTGGCAGATCGCCGGCGATGACGGGCATCCGGTGCGCGGTCGATACACGTTCACGGTCGCTGCCGGTGCGCTGTCGGCCACGCCGACGTCGCCCGACACGTCCCCGCCAAGCGCGGCCGCGGAACCTGAAGCCCGCCCGGAAACGCATCACGATCCAGCGTCGATGCCGCAGGGCGCGAGCTTCGGCGTCGAGTCACCGGCATACGTGGCCATTCGCGCCCTGCTGTACCTCGGCTTGCTCATGGCCATCGGCGCGGTGGCCTTCCAGGGAGCGGTGCTGCGCTTGCTGCAGCGGCGGCGCGGCGCGGACGGTGCACTGCTCGCGAGTGCACGACACGGCGCTGCCCGCATCGGCATGCTCGGCACGGTGCTCGTCGGCATTGCGGCGATGCTGCGCCTGGGCGCGCAGTCGTACGCCATGCACCCACCCGGGTCGACGTTCGATTCGACCCTCGTTCGCGCTATGCTGACGGAGACAGTATGGGGGCGCGGGTGGCTGCTTCAGGTTGTCGGGGTACTGGTCGCCGCGACGGGCTTCCGTTCGGCCATCCGTGGGACAGGCGGGTGGGCGTTGGCCGGGCTTGGCATCCTGGCACTTGCGGTGACCCCTGCGCTTTCGGGGCACGCCGCCGCGACGCCGGAGCGAGCCGGACTCGCGATCATCGCGGACACGTTACACGTGATCGGCGCTGGCGGATGGCTGGGTAGCCTGCTGGTGGTGCTGGCCGCCGGCCTGCCGGCAGCGATGCGGCTGCCGGACGATGAACGTGGTGGCGTGGTCGCCGACCTCTTCAATGCGTTCTCGCCCACGGCAGTGTTTTTTGCCGGCCTCGTAGCCTCGACCGGCGTGTATGCCGCGTGGCTTCATATGAACGCACTTTCTGCGTTGTGGCAATCAGGGTACGGACGGACGTTGCTGCTCAAACTTGCCGTGTTGTCAGTAGTAGCCGGAACTGGCGCCTTCAACTGGCGCCAGGTGAAACCCACGCTTGGAACGAGTACCGGTACCTCGCGCCTTCCGATCTCGGCACGGACGGAGCTGCTCGTTGGTGCGGTCGTCCTCATCATTACTGCAGCGTTAGTGGCCACTCCGACTCCCATGGACATGTTAGACATACCCATGGAAGCCAACGTCGTAGACGCACGGTGAGCACCTGCACGCTCGACCTATTTGGTTGAGGCCTTCGGCTGGAACTCTGCGATTTCACGGGTCTGATCACGCTTCATGCGCTGGGCCATCGCCTTGACCTTGGCATCCTTCAGCATCGGCAGGTGGTGGTCGATCATCGTCGTTGCCTGCTGATGATGCTGAACCACGTGGTGGTAGAACATGCGGTCGTACGCAGCGCCAGTCAGCGGCTTGAGTTCGTCGACCATTTTCTGATTGTCGGGCATGATCATTGGATCATAGGCATCCTTGAATTGCCGCTCCAGCGTGGTCACCATTGAATCGAGCTCGGCGTCCTGTTTCGTGTCGAGCATTTCCGCATCCGCCTGTGTCGCTGCCGATCCCTTCTTTTGCTCGATCGTCAGATGAGCCATGGCGATCATGCCCTTGTGGTGCTCGCTCATCATGCGGAGGAAGTCGCGGTCCGGGTCGCCAGTAGCGCCACCCATCGGCGACATAGTGCCCATACTGCCCATGGTGCTGTGATCCATGCCCGCCATACCATCGGCACTACCTCCGGCCTCGGGCATCGGCGCACCGGCGCCCGCCGCTGCGGACGTATCGCCACGAGCCGCCTGGTCCGATTTTGCAGAGCACGCGGTGGTCACCACCAGGGCGCCCGAGGCGACCAACAACGCAGCGGCTCTCACGCCGCCTCGCCTCACGCCCTGGGTAGCGCTGGCCGGCAAAAGACTGTGCATTGACGCCTCGTGAAAGCAGAGTGAAAGGACAGTGTCGCGCTCGCAACGTTGCGGTGCATAAATCGTACCTTGACGGCGGGCCGAGTGGTCTAGCGAACGCGGCTTTATGCAGCATAAAACAAGAGTATACTTCGCACGACCACCCATTTGTGCAGTGTCTCCAATTCATCAATACATCCATCATGATTGATCCTCACGCGAGCCATCAGGGAGACACTGCTGGCGATGTTGCGCCTCACCACGCGGTGCCGCCGGCACATGGCGCGCATGCGAGCGGCCGTGTGCCCGAGACAAACCACAGCGCCCACGACAAGCATGCCGGGCATTCGGTCGAGATGTTCAAGAGCAAGTTCTGGCTCTCGTTGGTTCTCACGCTGCCCACGTTGGTGTGGGGGCACATGCTGCAGCGGGCGCTGCACTACAGCGCGCCGGCATTCCCTGGCGCCGAGTGGATTCCCGCGCTGTTTGGTACGGCGGTCTTTGCATACGGAGGCTTACCATTTCTGCAGGGTGCGCGGCGCGAGATCGTGAGTCGTCTTCCAGGCATGATGACGCTGATCGCGCTGGCGATCACGGTGGCCTTCGTCTTCAGTGCGGCGGTCGCGCTCGGCTATCCGGGAATGCCACTCTGGGAGGAGCTCGCGACACTCGTCACGATCATGCTGCTAGGGCATTGGCTCGAGATGCGCTCGATTTCGCAGGCGCAGGGTGCACTGGGCGAACTCGCGAAACTGTTGCCCTCGACAGCGGTACGCGTGCTCGGCGCTGGCGCCGACGAACGTTTGGAAGACGTGCCGGTGGATGCGCTGCGCAACGGCGATGTCGTGCTCGTGCGACCGGGGGCCAATGTACCGGCGGACGGCGTGGTACGAGTGGGTCGCAGCACCGTCAATGAGGCGCTCCTTACCGGCGAGTCGGCGCCGGTTGAGAAGGCTGACGGTGCTGAGGTGATCGCGGGCGCCATCAATGGCGCGGGATCACTTCGCGTGGAAGTGACGGGTACCGGAGAGCGTACGGCACTCGCGGGGATCATGCGACTGGTTGCGCAGGCGCAATCGTCCCGTTCGGGCGCGCAGGCGCTCGCGGACCGTGCGGCGTTCTGGCTCACGTGGGTCGCGTTGGGATCGGGAGCGATCACGTTCGCTGCGTGGTTGATCGCCGGCGCGAGCGCGGCCACCGCGGTTGAGCGACTGGTCACGGTGCTGGTCATCGCGTGCCCGCACGCTCTCGGGCTCGCCGTCCCACTCGTGCTGGCGATCTCGACCACGCTCGGCGCCCAGAGCGGTCTGCTGGTGCGTGACCGACGCGGGCTCGAGGAAGCGCGCAATCTTACCACGGTCGTCTTCGACAAGACCGGCACGTTGACGCTCGGCGAACATCGGGTGGTGTCGATGCAGACCGACGGCGACCTCGCTGAGAACGACGCCTTGCGCCTGGCGGCGGCCGTCGAACGTGACGCGGAGCATCCGGTCGCTCGTGCGATCGTCAAGAGTGCACAGGAGCGAACGCTCGCGATCCCTGCGGCGACCGCGTTCGAGTCGATGCCCGGGCAGGGCGTGCGGGCAACCGTCGAAGGTCGGCAGCTGGCGGAAGGTGGTCCGAATTTGCTCGCCAGTTTGGGTGTCACGCCGAGCGCGCAAAGCCAGGCGTTCGCCGACACGGCCGCGGCGGCAGGGCAGGGGGTGATCTACTTGATCGAAGGCGTGAACGCGCTCGCCGCGTTCGCCGTGGCTGATGCGGTGCGTCCCGAATCGGCGGAAGCGGTTCGACTGTTGCACGAAGCCGGTATCGAGGTGGTGATGATGACCGGCGATGCCCAAGCGGTTGCGGATGCCGTCGCACGCGAGCTGCAGATCGACACCGTGCTTGCGCAAGTGTTGCCTGAGCAGAAGGCATCGCACATCGAACGTTTGCAGCGCGAGGGCAAGCGCGTGGCGATGGTGGGTGACGGCGTCAACGACGCGCCGGCACTCGTCACGGCGGATGTGGGCATCGCCATCGGCGCGGGCACCGACGTGGCCGTCGAGGCTGGGGACGTCGTGCTGGTCCGGAGCGACCCACGCGACGTGCCGCGCATCGTGCACTTGTCGCGGGCCAGCTATCGCAAGATGGTGCAGAACCTGTGGTGGGCGGCCGGCTACAACATCGTGGCGATCCCCCTTGCCGCGGGCGTGCTCGCGCCGTGGGGGATCGTACTCACGCCGGCCGTCGGTGCCGTGCTCATGTCGTTCAGCACGATCATTGTCGCGCTGAATGCGCAGTTGCTGCGTCGCGTACGGCTGTAGTACTCGCGCGCAGATCGTCCACGTGTGAGCGCGCTCTGAACACCGAGCCGCTTGGCATCGGTAAGGGTTTTCCCGACTCGGCATCGTCGAACTGCTGACTGACAGGATCGACTCGTGTCGTGAGACTTCAAACATCAGAAACGGACCACGTGCAGCACATGCCTTGTCCGGTTTCCTGCCGCGTGCTTTCGCGCGTTGGAGTTCTTCGCGTGCGTGTCTGTGACGTGGAGCGCTACCGCGACCGGTGTTGCCCTGCCTCGACCTTGGCCGTGACCCACGGCGGTTCATAGCGCCGCGCAGCCACGGACTTCCCCGTCGCCGGGTCCACCAGGTGTTGCGCGCGCTCTCATCGAGGTCATCATGCGTTTCTCCGTCGCGGTCCCTTCGGCCGGGATCTTGGTCGGTTCCGTGGGGACGGTCCTGCTCTGTACGACATTGCTCACTGGTGCCGCAGTGGCGCAGGTCGCTCCGCGCGCGCCCATCACCGTGCGATCAGCCGGAGCGCCTGCGAGCGATGCTCGTGCCGACACGCTGCTATTCCTGCACGCGCTCTACGACGCGCTCGACCGCGCCAATCCACGCGTTCGCGCTGCGTCAGAGTTGTCCCGGGCGGCCTCCGCTCGCGTGTCCAGTGCCACCAAGCCACCGGATCCGGAGCTTCAAGTGGGCTTCATGAACTACAGTCTGCCACGCCTCGCGCCCGACGCGACGCTCGGCATGCGACAGCTGCAGCTCATGCAGATGGTGCCGCTGCCGGGGAAGCTCGCTGCCGCCGGCGATGCTGCTCGCGCCAGAGCAGAGGCTGCTGGTAGCAGAGCCGCCGACATCCGTTGGGACGTTCGCGCCGCAACGGCCATGGCGTTCTACGAACGCTGGTCCGCTGGCGAGCGTATCGAGATTGCGCGTGCAACCCGACGTCTGCTGGAGGACGCCGCCGCTGTGGCGACGGCCATGTACCGCGTGGGCGAGGGACGACAGTCGGACGTCTTGCGCGCACGAGTGGAAGTCGCGCGCATGGACGAGGAGATCATTCGCATGCAGGTGATGGCCGAGTCGGCGCGCGCGCGGCTTGCGGCGGCAGTGGACCTGCCCGAATCAACCGTCGACGGCACTCCGGTCCTTCCGATATTCCCGGACTCAGTCCCACAGCGCGCCGACTTGCAAAGCCTCGCGCTGCGAAACCGGTCGATGCTCGCGGCCGGCGAGGCCGAGGTACGGGCCGCCGTAGCCGAAGAGCGGCTCGCGCGCCGTGAGCGCTGGCCAGACCTGGTAGTTGGCGTGCAGTACGGCGAGCGTGGGATGGAAATGGGCACGGATCGTATGGGCAGCCTCATGGTCGGTGCGACGATTCCGATCTTTGCACGGTCGCGGCAGCTCCCCATGCGCGTTGAGGCGGCCGCGATGCGAGCCATGTCCGAAGCCGAATTGCGCTCAATGCAGGCGGACACGCGGGCACGCGTCACCGAGGTCCACGCGGAGTTGGCACGCGCCCGCCGACTCACTGCGCTCTATCTCACCACGGTGCTGCCACAAGCCGAAGCGGCCGCCGCGTCGGCGCTGTCGTCGTATCGGTCCGGCGCCGTCGACTTCATGACCGTCATCGAGAATCGTATGGTCGTCAACCGCTATCGTGAAGAACTTGTCTCGCTCACGGCGGCCGAGGGGCGGGCGTGGGCGGATCTCGAGATGTTGATCAGTCAACCTCTACTCGTGCCAGCGGGGACCAGGCAATGCCAAATAGCATGGGGCGAGTGGGGCGGGTGATGGCGCTGGTGCTTGTGCCCGTAGCCGCGGTGGTCACCGCGTGGTGGTTCACCAGGCCTGCCGCCGCGCCACCGACCACCGTCGGCACGGTCGATCACGCGGCGATGGGCATGCCGGCCAGCGATAGCGCCGGCCCGGTCATGATGGACGCGGCGAACGCGCGGCGCATCGGAGTGACCTTCGCGCCAGTGACGTTGGAGCCGCTGGGGCGCGAGGTGCGCGCTGTTGGCCAAGTGGTCGTTGACGAGACCCGCATGCGCACCGTCACGCTCAAGATCGACGGATGGGTGGAGCGGTTGTATGTGGACTACACCGGCCAGCGCATGACGCGCGGCGCGCCACTTCTGACGATCTACTCGCCGATGCTGGTCACCGCGCAGGAAGAACTGCTGCTGGCCCGACAACTGACGCGGGACGTCACTGGCAGCAGCGCCGACACGCGGACCGGAGCGGAGGAGTTGGTGCAGGCAGCGCGTCGGCGGTTGCGCTGGTGGGACATCAGCGACGAGCAGATTGCCGGAGTCGAGCGTGCCGGTACGGCACAGCGCGCGCTCACCATCCATGCACCGGTCGGCGGCACGGTCCTCGAAAAGAATGTGACGGTGGGGCAGCGAATCATGGCGGGCGAGCCGCTGTATCGCGTCGCTGACCTGTCGAGCGTGTGGGTGGACGGCGAGGTGTATGAACGCGATCTCGGCGCCATGCGCGTCGGACAACTCGTGACGGCGAGCTTTGACGCGCTACCGGGCGTGTCGATGAGGGGCCGGATCGCGTATGTGTATCCCACGCTGTCACCCGATACTCGTACCGCACGGGTTCGCGTGTCGTTGGCGAACCCCGGGTCGCGGCTGCTGCCGGGAATGTACGCGACGCTCAGAATGGAGAGCGATGCTCGCGGCGCGGTCCTGTCGGTGCCGCGCGGCGCCGTGCTGGCGACCGGCGACCGACAGCTGGTGTTCGTGCGGCTCGCCAACGGACAGTTGCAGCCGCGCACCGTGGACGTTGGGGCAGCTTCCGATGCGCGCGTGGAAATTCTACGCGGCGTCGCGCTGGGCGACACGGTGGTTGCCTCCGCCACGTTTCTCGTCGATGCCGAATCCAACCTCGGCTCTGCGCTGGGCGGTATGGGCAACATGCCGGGAATGGATATCACGGCTCCGGTCCCACTGCCGGTAAAAAAGGGTGGAGGATCCCGACCATGATCGGCGGCGTCATCGCGTGGTCGGTTCGCAATCGCTTCATCGTTTTGCTGGTGTCCGCCGCGCTGGCGGTCGGCGGATTCTGGGCACTCCGCACCGTGCCCTTGGAAGCGCTTCCCGACCTCTCCGATGTGCAGGTGATCGTGCAGGCCGACTTCGGCGAGCAGGCACCACGGATCGTCGAGGATCAGGTCACCTACCCGATTGCCGCGGAGATGCTCAAGGTGCCCGGCGCCCGGACCGTACGTGGCTACTCTTTCTTCGGCGTGTCGTTTGTCTACGTGATCTTCGAGGACGGCACCGATCTGTATTGGGCGCGCACGCGCGTGCTCGAGTACTTGAGTGGATTGCGCAACCGCCTGCCGAGTGCGGTCACGCCGACGCTCGGTCCGGATGCGACGGGGCTGGGCTGGGTGTACCAGTACGCTCTCGAAGATACGACGGGTCGGCTCGATCTCGCTGCACTGCGCAGTGTGCAAGATTGGTATCTCCGCTATGTGCTCACGGCGGTGCCCGGCGTCGCCGAAGTCGCCAGCGTGGGCGGTTTTGAGAAGCAATATCAAGTCGATCTCGATCCCGCGAAGTTACTCGCGTTCGGCATACCAATCACCCGGGTGATGTCCTCCATACAAAGCGCGAATCGGGATGTGGGCGCCATGGTCATGGAGCTCTCTGAACGCGAATATATGGTGCGCGGGCTCGGCTATCTCGGGGGGCTCAGCGATATCGAGAATGTGGTCGTGAGCGTGAATGCCACGGGGACGCCGGTCCGCGTGGCCGAACTCGGACGCGTTTCTATCGGTCCCGCCGTGCGCCGTGGCATCACGGATCTCGACGGACGTGGTGACGCCGTGGGCGGCATTGTGGTGATGCGATTCGGTGAGAATGCGTTGGCCACGATTCAGCGTGTGAAGGAGGCGCTGTCGGACGCACAGGCTGGGCTGCCCGCTGGCGTGGTCGTGCGGCCGGTGTACGACCGCAGTACGCTGATCGAGCAGGCCGTGAACACCGTGCGAGAGACGTTGCTCGAGGAAGCGATCATTGTCGCGCTCATCTGCCTCGTCTTCCTGTTGCATGCGCGCTCGGCGTTGGTGGCGGTCGTGACGTTGCCGATCAGCGTCTTGATTGCGTTCATCGGGCTCCGCACCTTCGGCATCGGTGCCGACATCATGTCGCTGGGCGGCATCGCCATCGCGATTGGCGAGATGATCGACGCAGCCATCGTGATGGTGGAGAATCTGCACAAGCACTTCGAGCGCCGCGCGCCGCCGGGCGATGGCATGATCGATACGTCGGCGCTCAGCACGGAGGAACGATGGGAGATCGTGCTGGCATCGGCGACCGAGGTTGGGCCCTCGCTCTTCTATTCGCTGCTCATTATCACGGTCTCCTTCATTCCCGTGTTCACGCTCGAGGGCCAGGAGGGCCGCCTCTTCACTCCGCTTGCGCTGACGAAGACATTCGCGATGGCCGCATCGAGTCTCCTGAGTATCACGCTGGTGCCGGTACTCATGGGACTCTTCATCCGGGGTCGGATCCGCCGCGAACAGCGCAATCCACTGAGCCGTGGGATGATCCGGGTGTATCGGCCAGCCCTCGCTTGGGTCATGAATCGTCGCTGGCCGGTGATCAGCGCCGCGGCGGCACTCTTGATTCTCACGTGGATTCCGTTTCAGCGCATCGGCAGTGAATTCATGCCGCCGATGGAGGAGGGGACGATCCTCTTCATGCCCTCCACGTTGCCCGGCATTAGCGTGGCCCGTGCGCGGGAGCTGCTCCGCCAGCAGGACTCCATCCTTCGCGCGTTCCCGGAGGTGGCGAGTGTCTGGGGCAAGGCGGGGCGCGCCAACACGGCGACCGATCCCGCAGGTCTCGATATGGCGGAGACCACCATCGCACTCAAGCCGGCAGCGGCGTGGCGCGCCGGAATGACCTACGACCACCTGATCGCGGCGATGGATTCGGCGGTGCGCATGCCCGGCGTGACCAACGCGTGGACGATGCCGATCAAAGGGCGCATCGACATGTTGGCCACGGGAATCCGCACGCCGGTGGGCGTGAAGCTCTACGGCCCCGATCTCGGAGAGCTGGAGCGGCTCGGCAACGAGCTCGAGGGGCACCTTAAGATGGTGCCTGGGACGAGGAGCGCCTTCGCCGAGCGTGCGGTGAGTGGGTACTACCTCGACATCGACATTGATCGCGTGGCGGCGGCGCGTCACGGCCTCAATATCGACGACATCCAGTTGGTGATCGCGACGGCGATTGGTGGGATGACAATCACGCAGACCGTCGAGGGAAGAGAGCGATACGGCGTGCGGGTGCGCTACCCGCAAGAACTACGCAACACGCCGGAGCGCTTGGCGGCCGTCCTGGTGCCCGTCATGCACGCGACCAGCAGCGGCAGCATGCCGAGTGCACCGTCTGTCGGCTCGATGGTGGGCGCGCAGTCGGGAGGTCTAACCGGCGCCACGGCCGCCACCCCGCCCGCAGCCGGGCGGACGGCGCAGGTACCGCTTGGTCAAGTCGCGACGATTCGGCAAACTGTGGGGCCGATGGTGGTGCGTACGGAAGATGCGCAGCCCACGGCGTGGGTGTACGTCGATGTCGGTGAGCGCGACGTCGGCGGCTACGTCGCGGAGGCGAAGCGGATGGTGGCGCGCACGATGACGCTGCCGCCCGGCTACACCCTCGCGTGGAGCGGGCAGTATGAATACATGGAACGCGCGAAGGCGAAGATGCAGATCGTGGTACCGGCCACGCTGGCCCTCGTATTCTTGTTGCTCTATCTCAACTTTCGCAACGTGAGCGAGGCGCTGCTCGTGATGCTTTCTATCCCGTTCACGCTCGTGGGCGGAGTGTGGTTTCTCTGGGCACTCGACTACAACTGGTCGGTCGCCGTCACCATCGGGTTTCTCGCGCTCGCCGGCGTGGCCGCCGAGACGGCGGTGATCATGTTGGTGTATCTCGATCATGCGTGGGATGCGCGCAAGGCGGCTTCGCCGTCGCTCGATGTTCGCGACGTATACAGCGCCGTCATGGAAGGCGCCGTGGAGCGCGTGCGGCCCAAAATGATGACCGTGGCGTCCACGATGATCGGCCTGCTCCCGATTTTGTGGGGTACTGGCGCGGGCGCCAGCGTGATGAAGCGCATCGCCGCGCCGATGGTGGGCGGCATGGTATCGAGTACGGTGCTGACGCTGCTGGTGGTGCCGGCGATCTGGTCGCTGCTCAAGCAGCGCGAGGTTACACGGGCTTCGACAACAGCGTCGTAACGGGCAACTCGCGGCACATCAGCTATTGACGAGTTCGCTGTGGCCGGCTGTCGGAACATTCCGACCGCTCCTGAAATCCGGTTCGAATTGAGCGGCGTAGGTGGGAGGTCGCCAAGCGCGACTCCGTTGGCCCCTCTCGTCCGTGGAGCAACAATGCCGAAGTGGATTTCCCTGCGAGTACCTCTGGTGGCACTCGCCGCGCTGACCGTCGTTGGCGGTTCTGCGCTTACCGTCCGCACTTTGATGGCCTCCGATCACCAGGACACGCCGCTGGTGGAGCTGTCACCGCGCTTTGACGTCAATGACGTCTATGCGTTCCCGTCGCCGACCGACCCGTCGCGCACGGTACTCGTGCTGGGGACGAGTTCGCCGATCACGCCCGCGCAAACGCCGAGCTTCACGTTCGGCACGAAAGATCAGGAACTGTATCAGCTGAAGATTGACAACACCGGTGATGCCAATGAGGACCTCGTCTTCCAGTTCACATTCACGGGGAAGGCTGGTAAGCAGAAGGTTTCCATGCGCGGTCCAATGAAGCCCAACAGCGTCGGTACGCAGAATACGCTGGTGGGTGGGAAGCCACTGAAGGGCTATACCAATACGGTCATTGAGCAGGACGGCGTGAAGCTCTTCGCCGGCCCGCGCGACGATCCGTTCTTTATTGATCTCGAGCAGTTCTTCCGGATTCTTCCGGACCGTCGCCCCGAAACTGGTCCGCTGTCGATGATCACGCAGGGCCCGCTGACGTTCCGGTCAGCCACTGGTGCCAATCCGGCCGTTGATTTTCTGCGCGGTATCAACGACATGGCCATCGTCGTGGAACTGCCCACTTCGATGCTCGCCAACGCCGCAACCAATGGTCGCTTCGGAGTCTGGGGCACGACCAGCCGCGCCCGCGGCAACTAGTCGTGCTGTCGCCAGTTCTCATTCGATTCCTCAACGATTCAGGAGCAAGATCCATGTTGCGAACCACTGCCGCTCGCGCGGCTCGATTCACGCAGCGCACCGCGCTACTGCTCGCCGTCGCAGCGACCGGAGCGCTCAGTGCCTGTCAGGATACGCCGCAGGACCAAGGGCTCACCGGTCCCTCGGCCAGCCAAAGCAAGGAAGGCACCCGCGCCGACATTGGCGATGACGACGATTCGGTTGACGAGAACATCGTGTACGAGCAGGTGGAGTTCCTCGGCAATCCCTTGGTCAGTGAAGTTACGATTGTGAAGGCGAATCATGATCGCTACAATCGTACACAGCCGTACAACAGCGCCGAGTTCGGCCCGCAGAGTCTGGCCTTCATCAATGCATTCCGCGGCAACCAGCCCGTCGTGGCCAATACGCTCGGCGCGGTTCTGTATCCGGACATGTTGATCGTCGAGTCGTCGCGCAATCCGTCGACCTCTGGATGGTTGTCCTGGGCGTTGGCGAACGGATGGGGTGGACGAAACCTCGCTGACGATGTCGTCGATGCCGGCCTGTCGGCGATCTTCGGCAAGATCATCGCCAGCGATGGAGCCTTCTGCGACAACGGCCAATTGCCGCTGTGCACCGATAACGTGCCGGCCAACGATAAGGCATTCCTTCGCACGTTCCCGTATCTCGCGGCCCCGACGCTCTAAGCGTTCGGTCGTCTCGCTGTACACGCGGCACACTAGCCCGCATCTGTCCGGACTCCCTTCGGACAGATGCGGGTCGGCCACTTCACGGAGCGTTCCATGTCTCACCGTACGCAATTGAACAGGCGCTGGATGACGGTGATCGCCGGATTTCTTGTCGTGGCCGTCGCGATTGTGGTGGTAACGGTCGTGAATGACCGTACAGCGTCGCGTTCGCCGGTCGTACGAAGCGCGCCCTTGGTCGAATTCTCCACCGTCGCAGCCACCGACGCCGACATCCGCGATCGCAACATTGACTTCTATGCTGCGCGAGCTGCGAGCGATCCGGCGAGTTCCAGCGACCGACTCGCTGTGGCGGGACTGCTCTTTGCGCGGTCGCGCACGAATGGCTCGGTAGCGGATCTGACGCGCGCTGAGGCGTTGGCCCGCGAATCGGTCGCCCTGCGTATGCAGCGCAACGGGCAGGCCTTCGAACTGTTGGCCAGCGTACTCATGGCGCGCCACGCGTTTGCCGAGGCGCGCGCCGTGGCACTGCGTGCTGACTCGCTGGAGCCGGCAAACCCATCGCATCTCGCGCTGCTGGGCGAGATCGAACTGGAACTCGGCGACTACGCCGCCGCCGCCACGCACTTCGGCGCCATTTACTATGATCGTCAGCAGTTCACGATCGGCGCGCGTCTGGCTCGGTGGTATGAAGTCACCGGGCGCGCCGATATGGCTCGACTATTTCTCAAGAACGCGATCACGCACGTGGACGAGCGCGACGACCTGCCGCGCGAGCAGATCGCGTGGTTTCACTATCGGCTGGGTGAACTGGAGTTGCGCCTCGGGAATTTCACGGCGGCCGACTCGGCGTTGCAAGACGGCCTACGCCGTAACCCGGACGACGTGCGCGTGTTGGGTGCGCTGTCGCGATTGGCCCTCGCCCGGAGCGACTGGTCACGCGCCATCGAGTACGGTGATCGGGCTACCGGTGTACAACTCGATCCGACCACCCTCGGAGCGGTCAGTCGCGCCTACGCCGCCCAGGGCGACACGGCGCAAGCGACAGCCTATGCGCGCGCCATGTCGGTGAGCGCGCTCAAGCAGCCCGGTGTCATTCATCGCGCATGGGGGCTCTTCTTGCTGGATCATGGCACGCCGAGCGAACGCGCTGAGGTGCTGGCGCGCGCCGAGCGCGAACTGCGCGACCGCAAGGATGTGTACGGACATGATCTGGTGGCGTGGGCGCTGTATCGTACGGGGCATGGTGACGAGGCACGGCGCGCGATGGCGATGGCCGTGTCGCAGCACACGCAGGATCAGATGCTGGTGGCCCACGCGGCTGCCATAGGCGTGGGCGTCCTTCCGCGTTGACTTGGACGCCGCCATGTGCTGTGTTGACGTAGCGCGACCGGCGTGACTGCCAACGACGGGTCGAGCCTTCGGTCCATGGCTGGGACGCTGAAGCACGAACTGTCGGGCCTGATGACGTTTGGATGAGGTCGTAGTGACACCAACCGCAGTTGACGGGTTATCAATGGGAAGCCCTTTTCCCTGACCACCCGACCGATGCGCATTGCTCGTTCACGCACCTCATCTCTGATTGCCGCGCTCGCGATCATGGCTACCGCTTGTTCTGGCGCCGGCACCGCGCCCGACTTGGGCGCTGCCGACTCGCTCGCGGCCCTGCCGCGCGCGCTCACGGCGACCGAGCGTCAGGCCATCACCGCCGGCAACGACTTCGCGCTCAGGCTGTTACAGCGCACCTCCGCTCGCAGTGCGGGTAATGTGCTGCTGTCGCCGCTCTCGGTCTCGCTGGCCCTCGGCATGACGATGAATGGCGCCGCGGACGAGACGCGTTCCGAGATGCAGCGCGTGCTCGGTTGGGGAGCGGCGAACCGTGCCGACATCAACGTGGCGTATCGTGACCTGATGACGATGCTGCCCGCGCTCGACGGCCGCGTGACGGTGCGGATTGCCAACGGGATCTGGATGCTGCAGCCGAAAGTGCCCGACGCGACCTTCGTTGGCGAGGCGCGTCAGTTCTTCAACGCGCCGGTGACGAGTGAGGTGACGCCGCGCGCGATGTTCGATGCGGTGAACGCGTGGGGCGATCGCGAAACCCGTGGCATGATTCCGAAAGTGCTGCAGCAGGATCCGCCGCGGGACCTCGCGATGCTGTTGGCGAACGCCGTGTACTTTGCCGGCACGTGGCGCGATCGCTTTGATCCTGCGAAAACGAGCCCCGGCCCCTTTCAGCTCGAGGGCAGCACCACGGCCACCGTGCCCATGATGGCGCGCGAGGGGGGCTTCCGCAGCTGGCGCGATGATCGCCTCGTGGCCGTCGAGATGCCCTATGGTAATGCGGCATTCTCCATGCTCGTGCTGATGCCGACCAGAGACGCGGTGGGCCCGTTCGTGGCCACGCTCGATACGGTGCGGCTCACTCAAGTGGTGCAGGGGCTACGCGAGGCGAGAGCCGACGAGCGACTGCGCTTCCCGAAGTTCACCCTCGAAAGTGCACTCGAACTGTCACCCGACCTGCGAGCCCTCGGCATGACGCGTGCCTTCTCCGACGCGGCCCAGTTTCCGCGATTGGTGACGAACGAATCCACCAAGCTCTCGTTCGTGCAGCATAATGTGAAAGTCGAGGTGGATGAGAAGGGGACACGCGCCGCCGCCGTCACCGTGGTGGGTGTGGTGGTGACATCAGTCCCACTCGGCGTGGACATCGACCGCCCGTTCGTCTTCCTGATCCGCGAGCGACTGAGCGGGACTCTGCTGTTTGCGGGCGTCGTGCGGAATCCCCTGGCGCGCTGAGCAAGTTTCGCGCGGCGCGGACTACGCCCCGCGCGCTGTAGCGCCGAGCTGGTGACGCGCGTCACGTCGCTGTTACCGTTCCGGCGCCGTTCAACACCACGTGCCACGCGGTGCGCGCTGCGGGTGCGCTGGTGCGTTGAGCGGACCACAGCCTACGGTCGTCCCCTCCTGAGAGGAAACCGTGTCTGTCTCGCCACCGCTGCTACGCCGCGCACTGCGCGCTGCGAACTATCGCCGTCCCTCGATAGCCGTCATCGTCGCGCGGTCTATCGCGCTCACACTTGGCGCGTCGTTGGTCCTGCTTGGCGTGATGTCTGTACTGGCCGACGCCGCGCGTGGGCAAGGCAGCGCTGCCCCCGACCCCACCGTTCGCGCAGCGCTTTCCCACCTCGCCGACAAGCACGGACTGTGGGGATCGGTGGGACTCGGTCGCGCGAGTGGCCGCTTGCAGTGCGAGGCCTGCACCAAGGGCGCGACGTATGCCTATGCCGGACACGCCTCGATCGGATGGCGGCTCAGTCCCGTACTCTTGGTGGGCGCCGAAACGCTGGCGTGGTTCGATGTGATGGGCGGTGGCGCGGACCGCATCGTTCGTGGCACGTACCTGGTAGGTCGCTCCTATTTGACTGCCGGCCGCCGCCTCTTCGTGCACGGTGGACTTGGCGTCGCCAGCTACACCATCAATGACGGAGATCTCGCGTTCCGCACGCAGTCGCCGTCGGCGTCGCTCGCGATGGGATACGACTGGCGACTTCGCACGGTTGTGCTCACGCCATCAATCGCCGCCGTGGCCTCCACCGGCGGTCCGCTGCGGAGTGATCGCACCGAGAACGCGATCGCCGAGAATGCGCGCCTTTGACTGCTGCGCACGTCATTCGCCCTCTCCTGGTATCGCTGATGCAGCCCATCATGTCTATGGGCGCGACGCCGATGGCGCTTGGCCTGCTCTTCGCGCTCGCGGCGTGCACTGACGCGTCCAATACGGGCCCCACCGACGCCGAACTCGGCTCCGCTGCTCCGGCGCGCGCCTATGGAATCTGGGTGCCGAGCAAGACGGACACCTGCTCGCCCGACGTGCACAACCGCTACGCCACGCTCGGACCGGACGGGAAGAAGTATCCCACGTGGCATCCGCCGGTCGACCCCATCTCGGGTTGCAGCTTCGGTCATGAGCATGGGCGCGATCCACATGGGTCGGCGCTATACGATCGCGTTGGTGATCTCGCCTTCGGGTATGCGAACGAGCAACTCGATGCGGCGAATCTTGGCATGCAACGTCATGAGGACCACGTCGGACACAAGATCGAATGGGAGAACGGCGTGCGCATACGGCCTGGCGGTGGCGCCGGTACGGCGATCGAGGTGACTTGTGACGTGCTCGTGAAACTGCATCAGGGCACGCACTCGCGCGACGCGTTCACCAACAATCTGCACGAACTCAATTACCATATCCGCTGCAACGATCGCACGGAGATGCACGTGACGCTGCTGAGCGCCATCGGTCGCCCAGGTGAATTTCAGAGCTCCTGCGGCGGTACGGTTCAGGCGGGGGTGGCGACGCCGTCCAACGCGCCGAGTGGTGGGGGCCATCGTCGGATCCCAGATGCCAACTGTCTGCTCTCACGTCTGTTGGTCGCGCCCGGACGTGAGTCAGACTTTGGGCACCTGCATGAAAGCTGGGAGACATCGAACGAGATCAAAAGCGCTGACGGCAAGCGGCTGGCGGCATTCAATCCGTACTTTCAGGTGTTTCGCCCGAGTCGCTACTTCGATCCCGCGGTACCCGGCGTGGTGGGACGTCCGGTGACGCTCTGTGCAACGACGATCGGTGACCTCCGTGCCCGCGGTCGTGAATGTGATGGGCTGACGAGCACGGTGAGTGGTACGCTGTTGAGCGTCGAGTTCGACGATGTCCGTTCAGGATTCAACGGTGCGCGCCGTCAGGTGGACATCAACGACAATCAGATCAGCAACGCTGGTGGCCCCGCGGTGTGGTACACCGATCCGTTCGGACGCAACGGGCGTCCCACACCGTTTGCCGGTAGCATTCGCCAGGAGATCGCGTCGATCAACAACGACTATGGTGTCGGGATCAACGGTCCGGTCATCGGCGGCGATCGGAACTACGCGGGGGTGGGGACGCGGGCGCCGAACTAACGGCGCTCGTCGCCTATCGTTTCTCGAGCCGATACAGTCGCACCTCCGGCACCTGTTCTTCTGGATCGATGTACCGACCGAGCACGTAGTCAGCACCGATTTCGTACACCTCGAGCGCTACCGGCATCGCGATCGTGGCGCGCACGTTGCCGGCCGGCGCAAACACGGTCCACCGAACGGTTGTTGACGACGCGCTCGGAAAGTGCTGCACCCACACGTGCCCGGTGGCGTCGACCAGCAGATCGCGCGTGGCCGGCAGAAACTCGGGCATCGTCATGGTCGCGAAGCTTCGTTCGATCACTGTCCGTGCACGCTCTCCCAGCTTGGCGACTTCCCGCTCGCGTTCGGCCTCCACGTCAGCCTTGGTCACGCGCACGCGCGTCGCCGGCGCGGTCAGAGACGGCATGGCCTTCCCCGACAGGTCAAACACCAGCACCTCGAGTCGATCCGCCAGTGCGACATACGCGCGCGACGCGGAGAGTGCGACGCGTGGCTCCCGGCCCAACGGCAGTGGTCCATCGCCGCCGCCTTCGCGCCAGCGGTCGCCCGCGGGAAACGTCCCCAGTGGCACTTCGACGCTCGTGTCGGCCCGGGCGATCCAGTACCGCACCTTCGGGCGGTACGCGCCAGCCTTCATGTCACGATCAGACGCCCAGCCCATCGCGACGAAACGCATGGCGGCGTTGCAGGCGATCCGGTATGTCGGCGTCGGAAAGCGAAAGCCGCGCTGGAACGCGCCGTCGAGAGTGAAGACGGACAGCGGCCCGGTGATGTCGTTCGCCACGAGCGCGCTTCCGCATCGCAACAGCGGCGCCAAGTAGCCGACTTCACCGGGGCCTTGTCCCTTGCGGGCATATCGCTTCACCAACGTGCCCGATGACGTGAACTCGCGAATCGCGTAGTCCGCCAGATCACCCACCACGATATTGCCGTTGGGTAAGCGCGTCGCGCCTGCCGGTGCCGCCAACGAGAGCTCGGCCTTCTCAGCGGAGCCAATGCGGACCGAGGGAGTCGCGGCGACATGCCAGCTGGTCGTCTGCGCGGAGAGGACGAGCGGGCCGACCAGCGCGAAGCCCAGCACGAGAGACTGCGGCGAGAGCATTCGCATACGGAGAGGTGAAGATCAGAGGGATTCCCACGAGCTAGTGCTCCACGGGGAGAAAAGCTTACACCGCCTGAAAACGCGCTGCGCCGTCGCTCAGCGATCGCGCCACACCAGCCCGCGAATGTCGGCCTCAGCCCGCGCCCCGGTTTGGTCGGTATCCTGCATCATCCCGACCGCAGCGATCCTGCCGTCGCGCCACGCGCAGTCTCGCGCCGCATCGGCGGCTGGTGACACCGTCAGACGCTGCCAAGACGTGCTGCTCGCGGTAGGCAGGCGAATGTCGCACAGGCTGTCGTCACGCTTGATACGCTGCGCAGCGCTTACGGTGCCAAGGGAGTAGAAGAGCACGCGTCGAGTGGGAAGGAAGCGTCTCGCGCTCTCGAACACGACGTAGAGTCGCAAGGCGGCATCCGAACGGGCGGTGACCGCGAGGTCGGCACCCGCGGGGAGCACCGGCAGCCGGTATTCGAGGGTGGCCGTGCCGTCAGGCGAGAGTGGCTGCTCACGGAGGTCGAGAACGAACCATGCGGCCATACGGTTGCCACTGATGGAGAGGAATCGGTCACCGCGCTCGTCGCGCACGGCGGACGACGGCGAACGCGACCCACGTACGGCGCGCCGCTGCCACCGCGGCGGCAACGAGTCGCCGGCGTTGGCCGTCGCCAGCGTGAGCAGATCGATCTCCCCCCCGATCGACGTGGAGGCGGACGCGATCGGCGTCGTCGCGCCCCACATGCCCCACACACTGACCGCGACGGCCGTGCGCATCCACCACGCGACTCTCATCTCCCTGCGGTCACGTGAAGACGCGGAACCACAGCGCGAAGAACTGTTTCGCCCGCGACGTGAACGCCCGCTTGCGCCAAGCATCGGCGGCACGCCGGAACACTTCGGCCTGCGTGGGATAGGCGTGGATCGCTTTGCCGACGGCGCCGAGTCCGATGCGGTTGGTGATCGCAACGGTCATCTCGCCGATCATCTCACCGGCATGCGTGGCGACGAGTGTCGCGCCCACGATGCGGTCTGTGCCGGCGGCTACGTGCACCTTCAGGAAGCCGTGCGGTTCGTCGTCGAGACGCGCCCGGTCATTGTCCTCGAGGTTCACGTGAATCGTGTCGATGCGTACACCCTGAGCGGAGGCTTCCTCAACGGTCATACCGACGTGTGCGACTTCAGGGTCGGTATACGTGACGCGCGGGACGACCAGCGCACTGGCGCGCCCGCCGCCGATACCGAAGAAAAGCGCATTGGCCACGACCAGCCGCGCCTGCGCATCGGCGACATGCGTGAACTGGAGCGCGGAGGACACGTCGCCGATCGCATACACCCGCGGATTCGACGTGCGCAGCCGTTCATCGACTCTGACCCCTTTCGGGGTGAAGCGAATGCCGGCCACGTCAAGACCGAGGCCGTCGACGTTCGGCGTGCGTCCGGTGGCTACGAGCACGCGCTCAGCCTCCACCACTGACGGAGCGCCGTCACCCGAGAGATGCACGCTGAACTGTTGCCCGTCATGCAACACGCGTTCGACGTTGGCCCTATGCACCATCCGCACGCCGTCCGACTCAAGTGCGGTCGTTACGATGTGCGCGGCATCCGCATCATCACGCGGGAGGAGGTGCGCGCCAGCATGCACGAGGGTGACGGCGCTGCCGAATCGTGCGAATGACTGGGCGAGCTCGGCACCGATAGGCCCACCACCAATCACGAGCAATCGCGCCGGGCGCTCGGTGAGCGAGAAGATCGACTCGTTCGTGTCGTACGGCGTCTCGGCGAGACCGGGAATCGGTGGCCGCGCCGCCCGCGCGCCGGTGGCGATGATCGCCCGGCGGAAGCGCAGTACCGTGTCGTTCACCGCGATCGCATCGGGTGCGGTGAAGGCGGCGTTGCCGAGGAACACATCGATGCCGAGCGAGCGGAATCGCTCCACGCCATCGACGGGGCTGATGGCGGCGCGCAGGCCGCGCATGCGGGCCATCACCGCACCGAAATCGCCGTCGTTGGTGACCTGCGGGCCGCCGAAGCGCCCGGCGGCCGTACGGGCGTCTCGCCACGCGCGGGCCGCGCGAATCACGGCCTTGGAGGGGACGCAGCCGAAGTTGAGGCAATCGCCGCCGAACATGTGCCGCTCGATGAGCGCGACACGAGCACCGAGGCCGGCCGCAATCGCGGCGCTGACGAGTCCAGCCGTTCCGGCACCGATCACGACCAGGTGATAGCGATCCTTCGGCACCGGCGCGATCCAGCCTTTCGGCGCGACCGTGCGCATGAGCTGCGCATTGGCCTCGTCGAACGGGAGCAGCGGCATGTCGGAGGGCCAGTCAGGCGGCGGGGAATCGGACAAGCGCATCAGGCAGGGGCAAGAGAAGACAGCACGTTCACGGACTTATCGCACCGACGGCGCGTCGTCGACGCCGAACACGATCGCCGTTTGATCGGGTGAAAGCCGGAGCGTGCGCGCCAGCCGATCCCACCACGAAAAGAGTGAGCTGAAGTTCGTATTTTGCTCGGCGACCACCACGGAATGATGCACCTTGTGAAGATGCGGCGTCACGATGACCACCCGAAGCAGCCGGTCCAGCCTGTCGGGCAGGCCGACATTGGCGTGCTGAAACTGCACGACGGCTAAGAGCGCGACTTCGTACACCGCGAATTGCTCCACGCTGCAGCCAATGAGCGCGAGCAGCGGCACCCGGGCGATCGATGACAGGGCGATCTCGCCGAGATGAAATCGACTCGCGGTCGTGGCATCCATGTGCCGATCGGAGTGATGGAGTCGATGGAAGCGCCATAAGCCAGGCACGATGTGATTGAGGCGATGCCACGCGTACGTCCAGCCATCGAGCAGCAGGATCGCCACGATCCAGCCGGTCGCGCCGGGCAAGGGAGCCCAGTGCAACACGCCAACGCCATGCTCGCGGCTCCAATCCATCGCGGCAATCCACACCCCGAGAAAACCGAAGCGCACCAGTATGACATTCACAAGTCCGATGGCGATGTTCTTCATGCCGTGGACGACGCGATCGCGAACGGACTGCGGTCCGTGTCCGAATAATGGGAAGAACGGCTGCACCGATTCCCACAGCACGAGCACGGCCAGTACGGTCAGTGCCGCTGGCAGCCGAAACGCCGTGATCTGATCGGCGAGCTTCACGAGTGCGCTACACCGTCTCGAACAAGGCGCACACCGCGCCCGCCGGATCTTCGATCATGGCGTACCGCCCGGTCGTGCCCATGTGGCGCACCGGCATCACGATCTTGCCGCCCAGCGCCACCACCGCGCGCAACTTCTCATCGAGCCCCGATACGGTGATGTACACGATCCACTGCGGCGGAATCCCGCTGTTGGCACCACGCGCATGGCACACGCCCGCCTGCGGTGCCCCGTCGGCGCCGAGCATGAGGTAGTCGTCGTAGTCGCCCATGCTGAGCGGCATCGGCGTCCAGTCGGTCACCTTGGTGTAGAACTCGTGTAGCTCCGTGGCGTTGGGCACGGTCAGATCGGTCCAGCTGATGCGGCCGAGTGGGGCCGGGGTGTCGCTCATGCGCAGCTCCGGTTGAGATCGCGTGGTGGCTACGCGAAGCTACGCCGATCACACGCCATGTGGCTACGGTTCGACCACCAGAATCCCGATGGCGCCCTTCTGTCCGTGCCCGAAGCCGTGGTTCACAAATGGGAATTCTCCCGGTACGTCGCAGACGAGTTCGAACACCATGCCGCCGCCCGCGGGGACGGTGAAGGTCTGCACGCCGCGAATGGGCGTGCCGGGCGGTGCGCCGAGGTACACGGTGTCGAACTGCTCGCCGACGACGTGAAAGTGCGACGGATGCGTGGGGCCGGCCGACACGACCCAGAAGCGTACCCGATCGCCCACCTTCACCCTGATGGGGGCATCCATGTACTGATTGGGGCGTCCGTTAAACGCCACGAAGTCGGGCAGCATCGCCGTCATCTTGGCGTAATCGAAGGCCCGTACGCCGTTCACCGCTTCCGCGAGATAGAACTCGCTCTGTACGATGACGAACTCCTTGGCCGGCGGCAGCGGCTCGCGCGGCGACACCACAATCGCGCCGTACATGCCGGAGCCGATGTGCATGAGCACCGGGGCGGTGCCGCAGTGGTACATGAACGCGCCGGCAAATCTGGGCGTGAACGAAAATTGTACCGACTGCCCCTTTGTTACGGACCGAAACGCGTGCTTGGGATCGATCTGCGCCGCGTGAAAGTCCATCGAGTGCGGAATGTCCACGTCGTTCGTGAGCGTGAAGTCCACGGTGTCGCCGACGCGACAGTGCACGATCGGTCCGGGGATGTCTCCCTCGAAGGTCCAGGCCGCCACCACGGTGTCCTTGGAGATCCGCACCGGTACCTCGCGCGCGTGCCAGTTCAGCGCGAGGCGGTTGCCGGGGGCCAAGGGGGGCAGCGCGGGATCGAACCGACGAAAGGCGGTCTGGCTGGCGCCGGCTGTTGCGGCCGCCGTGGCCGACGTGCCTTCGTGATGTTCCTCGCGCAGCACGGCGGAGTCGAGTCGACTGTTCGAGTTGTCGAGCGGTACGACTCTCGAGCCAGCGCTGTCGCGAATGGCCGCGGCTTTGTCGGCATCTCCGGCCGGAGCGCACGCCGCCAACGCCGCCCCGACGCCTGGGATCGCCAGCGACAGGGTCGAGGCGCGCGCCAGAAATGCCCGGCGGTCTGTCGATCCCGCCGGTGCCGGCTGCACGATCGCACTCGAATCGAGTACCAGCACCGCCTGATCGTCGGCATACAGCTGATGAAACGGAGGCAAGTCCTCACTGAGGAGGCGATCGACCAGCGACGAGAGACGTGGGACCGTCGAATCAGTCATGACGATGTTCGGGAGGAGTGGACGACCGTGCAGCGTGACGACCTCGGCTGGGGTAGCTTCTGGAAGCCAAAAATCCCCGTCCCGTCGGCTCGAGGTCATTGCATGATTCGCTCCGCACTCCGTACGCTCGCGCTCCCTTCGCTGGCCGCGGCACTGCTGTCCACAACGATCCCAGCCCGCGCGAACGCACAGGCGGCGGATTCAACCGCGCTCCTGCTGGCGCAACTCATTCGCGCCAACAGCAGCAATCCGCCCGGGCACACGCAGCAGATAGCCGACATTCTCGCGCCGCTCTTTCGCGCGCGTGGATTTCAGGTGGATATCATCCCCACACCGGACTCCGCCAAGGTGCACTTCTTTGCGCGCCTGAAGGGGAACGGATCGAAGAAGCCACTGCTGCTGGCGGCGCACGCCGATGTGGTAGGCGTGGAGCGCGAAAAATGGAGCGTCGATCCCTTTGCCGGCGTGATCAAGGATGGAGCCGTGTACGGGCGGGGCGCCATCGACTTCAAGGGAGGCATCGCCGTTTTCGCGCGGGCCGCGATGTTGCTGGCGGATCGCAATGTGCCACTCGATCGGGATGTCATCTTTCTCGCCGAGGCCGACGAAGAAGGGGCGCCCATGAACACCACGTGGCTCTCGCGCCAGCATTGGGACAAGATGGACGCCGAGTTCGCACTGAACGAGGGCGGTTGGATCATCAAGCGTGACGATGGGCGCGTGCAGTATGTGAGCATCTCCACGTCGGACAAGCGTGTGATGAGCGTGACGCTGACAGCCAAGGGTACGAGCACGCACGCCTCGATGCCGATGCCCGACAATGCGCTGGTTACTGTCGGTCGTGCCCTGGCCAAGCTCGGCAGCTACGAAACACCGATCGAGTTCACCCCCGATTCACGCAAGTATTTCGCGACGCTGGCGAAGACGAGCACGGGCGAGACGGCGCGCCTCTACACGCAGCTGCTGAACGGTACGCCGCAGCAAGTGGACGCCGCCGACCGGATGCTCTCGCGGGATCCGCTCATCCATTCGCTCATGCGCAACACCATCGCGCCGGTCATTGTGGCCGGTGGGTTCCGCAGTAATGTCATTCCCGGCTCGGCCGAGGTCACGCTGAACGTGCGTCTCATTCCGGGCAGCGATCCGGCAGCGCTGATCGGCACGCTCGAGAAGCTGTTCAACGATCCGTTGCTCACCGTGAAGATGACGACCGCGTTGGCCGCGTCGTCGCCGGCATCGCCTGATACGTCGCTCCTGTACCGTGTCCTCGCGGCCGAATCGAAGACCCAGTGGCCGGAGGCTGAGGTGACGCCGTACCTGTTTCAGGCCGGTACCGACGCCGCGGCGTGGCGTAATCGCGGGATCCCGGTGTTCGGCATCTACCCGTATCCCATCAGCACGGACGAGTTGCGCCGGATGCACGGCAACGATGAGCGGGTCAGTGTCGAGTCGTTGCGGCAAGGTACGGAGATGGTATTCCGCACCTTGAAACGAGTCGCTGGCTCGAGCGCAGCGCGCTGAGCCCAGCGCGCTGAGCCCAGTGCGCTGAGCCCGGCCTGACACAGCGAGAACTACGCCTTCGCCTTGGCCGCTCGATGGCGATACGACAGCACGTAGAGCCCGCTGGCCACGGCGGCGGTGACCAGAATGCTGCTCCATTCGGCCATCGTGATCGACGTCAGCAATCCGATGATGACCACGCAGGCGAGGATCGGCACCACGCCGGCGCCCGGGACGCGGAAGGGAATGCCACCCGACTGCACATTCCGTCGGCGCAGTTCCAGCGCGGCCACGGCACAGGCGAAGTACACCAGCAGTGCCGCCACGTTGGCAATGATCGCCAGCGGCCCGAATCCGCTGGTGATGGCCAGTGTGCAGGTCACCGCCAGTTGTAGGGCGATCGCGATATGCGGCGTCTTCCACGTGGGATGCACGGACGCGATCGGCGCCGGCAGAAATCCGTCGCGAGCGAACGCATAGAGCGCACGGGGAACCGCCAAGGCCATGCCACTCAGATAGCCAAACGTCGAGACGACGACGCCGATCAGCAGCAGCGTGCGGCCCCACGGTCCAAGCACCACGCCCGCGGCATCGGCCAGCGGTGTGGCCGACGTGGCCAATGCTGCGCCAAGCACGCCCTGCGCGACATACTGCAGCGCGACGTACAACACGGTGATGCCGATCATCGCCACGAAGATCGCACGTGGCACGGTGCGCGACGGGTTCTCTACCTCGCCGCTCGGTACGAGCGCGGTCTCGATTCCACTGAACGCGAAGATCAGCACGATGCTGGCGCGCAGCACATCCCCGGAGGCGGGCACGGTGGCAATCGCGAGGTTCTCGCCCTGAATGGAAAACACCCCGACGGCGATCAGCAGGAGCAATGGGGCCAGCTTGGCGACGGTCGTGACCTGATTCAGTCGACTGCCCTGACTGACCCCGATCATGTTCACGCCACCAACAATGGCGAAGGTGGTGATCAGGAGCGCCGCGCGCGGGATCGGTCCGGCCAAGGCGGGGATGAGGGTGGCCGCGTTGTCCGCGTAGACCGTGGCCACGGCGGCCACCGCGTAGGTGCCAAGGAGCCACAGCATCACGCCGGCCTGGAAGCCGAAGAACGGGCCGAACGCCAGCTCGACGTAGGCGTAGGGACCGCCGGTGAGCGACACGCGGCTACCCGCTTCGGCGATGCACATCACGATGAGCCCCATAGCCACCGCACACACGAGATACGCCAGCGGTGCCGCCGCCCCCAGCGCGCCGGCGACGGAGGCCGGCAGGCGGAAAATGCCACCCCCGATCGTCACGTTGGCGATGGCGGCCGCCAGCCCCCACACGCCGACCGCCCGAACCAGCGAGTGCTCGGACCCACGCGTGGGTCCCGTTGAGGAGGAGGCGGTGCGGCTCTGGGGCATGCGAGTTGCTCTGAGATGAAGTCGTGCGGAACAGGGATGAGACGTACCCCGAGTGCGCAACGTAAGCGACGTTCCGGCAACGCCCTAGCGCTGGCGCGCGTAACTACGTGAACCCTTGCTCCACGACTGGGCGGGGAACACTGTTCAGAGACGTTTCCGCCCGTGGTTCCCGCCTGTCGTTCCCGCCCGGCACTGTTGTTCCCGCCCCGCCCCGAGGCTTTGGGATGAAATCTGTCGTTGCTGTAGGTGCTGGCTCAGTCATCCTCGCGATCGCTGCGAGCAGCTATGATCGCGTCGAGGCTCGTGTCGCGTCCGTCGCTCCGCAGCCCATCGCGGCGACGGCCGTGATTTCGCCGGTCAGCTACCTCGCCTCACCGTCGGCGCCACTCGCACGCTATCGCGCGACGCTCGATGCAGTGCGTCCAAGCATTGGCGCGCACGCGCGCACCACGCGCACCCT
This sequence comes from Gemmatimonas sp., assembly GCF_031426495.1. NCBI lineage: Bacteria > Pseudomonadati > Gemmatimonadota > Gemmatimonadia > Gemmatimonadales > Gemmatimonadaceae > Gemmatimonas > Gemmatimonas sp. The sequence continues at coordinate 41,984 of NZ_JANPLK010000082.1, forward strand.
GGCCCCGGTCGTGCTCAACGAGGTCGTCAAGAAAACCTGTGCGGGCTGTCATAGCGATCAGCGCAAGATGGGCAATTTCTCGCTGCAGTCGTTCGATCTCGCTACGGTCGGCGCCACGTCACCGATCATCGCAGAGAAGATGATCGGCAAGCTGCGCACGGGCATGATGCCGCCGCCGGGACGTCCGCGTCCGGCCGGCGACACGCTCGACGTCCTCACCGAAACGCTTGAACGGCAGATGGACGCGATCGCCGTGCGCAGGCCCGATGTCGGTCGCCGCTCCTTTCAGCGGTTGAACCGGGCCGAGTACGAACGTGCGGTCAAGGACCTGCTCACGGTGAGCGTGAACGCCGAGTCGTGGCTGCCGCTCGATACCAAGAGCGCGAACTTCGATAACATCGCCGACGTGCAGATCCCGTCGGCCACGGTGCTCGAGTCGTACCTCGACGCGGCGAGCGCCATCAGCCGGCTGGCGGTTGGCGATGCCAAGGCGAACCGATCGACCACGACGTACAAAGTTTCACGCCTCACCAATCAGAACGGACGTGACAGCGACACGCCGATCGGTACCCGCGGCGGCGGTGCGTCCACGCACTATTTTCCGGCCGATGGCGCGTATGTGTTCGCGGTGTCGCTGCATTCCACGCCGATCGGGCAGCTGGTCGGTGGCAATGCGCCGTTCGACGAGAAGATCGAGATCTCGGTCGACGGTGAGCGCGTGGCACTGCTGGATATCGATCGTGGCATGCACGAGAGTGAGCCGAATGGGCTCGATCTCAAGACGGTGCCGATCACCGTGAAGGCGGGCCCACGTGTCGTGGCTGCCGCGTACGTGCGTACGTTCGAAGGACCGGTCGAAGACCTCATGACGCCGATTGGGAACAGCCTGCCCGACACGCAGATCGGCATTCAGGACGCGATCACGATTCAGGGCCACATGAAGCTGTTCACGGTCACCGGCCCGTTCAATCCGACGGGCGTGTCCGATACGCCAAGCCGTCGTCGTATCTTCAGCTGCCGTCCGCTCAGTGCCGCCGAACAGCGCCCCTGCGCCGAACGCATCGTGAATCGCATCGGCTCGCAGGCCTACCGCCGGCCGCTGACGGTCAGCGATCGCCAGGCGATCATGAGCTTTTACGACGAAGAAGCGAAGTCGGGTGGATTCGAAAGCGGCGTTCGCGGCGCGGTCGAAGCGATTCTGGCCAGCCCGTACTTCGTGTTCCGCGCCGATGAAGTGGCCGGGAACGCGAAGCCGGGCTCGAAGGTCGCGGTCAGCTCCTCCGACTTGGCGTCGCGCCTGTCGTTCTTCCTCTGGGGAACGCTGCCGGACTCGACGCTCACCGGCGTCGCGCGGCGCGGCTTGCTCAGCGACACCACGGTGCTGATCGCGCAGACAAAACGCATGCTGGCCGATCCGCGCGCCGATGCGCTGTCCACGCGCTTTGCCGCGCAGTGGCTGCGCTTGCAGGACATCGAGAAGGTGAATCCGGACCCGCTGCTGTACCCCGCGTTCAATCTGCAGCTCGCGAAGAACATGCAGAAGGAAACGGAGCTGTTCGTGGCCAGCCTGGTGCGCGAGAACCGCAGCCTGCTCGATCTGTACACGGCCGACTACACGTACGTGAACGAAGACCTGGCCAAGCACTACGGCATGACGGAGGTCGTGGGCAGCGACTTCCGTCGTGTCACCTACACCGACAAGAACCGCGTCGGCATTCTGGGACACGGCAGCGTGTTGCTGCTCACGTCACAGGGCAATCGCACGTCGCCGGTGTTACGTGGCAAGTGGGTGATGGAAGTGCTCATGGGCTCACCGCCGCCACCGCCGCCGCCCAATGTGCCCGACCTCGAAGTGACAGGCGCCAGCAAGGAAGGTCGCATGCTGACCACGCGCGAGCGCATGGAAGAGCACCGCGCCAATGCCTCGTGCCGCTCCTGCCACCAGTTCATCGATCCGATCGGACTGGCGCTCGACAACTTCGATGTGATCGGACAGTGGCGCATCAAGGAGAACAACATGCCGCTCGATACGCGCGGTGATTACTACGACGGCACCAAGATCACCGGCCCACGGGAGCTGCAGCAGGTGCTGCTGAAGCGTCCGGTGCCACTGGTGCGCACGTTCGTGACGAACCTGATGGCCTACGCCGTCGGTCGGCGCGTGGAGTACTCCGATGGTCCGGCCATCCGCAAAATCGAAGCGTCGGTGCGGGCCAAGAACTACCGGATTCAAGATGTCGTGCTGGGTGTGGTGAAGAGCGACGCGTTCCGGATGCGCATGGTGCCGGTCGCTCAGGCAGCACTCCCCGCGAGCGGGGCATCAGTCGGCCACAGCCGCTGAATTTCCTGACCAAATTCTCGGAGCAACAGTTATGCAGTTTTTGACGGGAAAGGCGATGCCTCGCCGACAGTTCGTGCAGTCGCTCAGCGCGACCATCGCGCTGCCGTACTTGAATGCCATGGTCCCGCGCGGCCAGAGCATCATGGGCTCCGCCAACGCGGCGCCACGACTGATCGCGATCGAAATGGTGCACGGTGCCGCCGGCTCGAACGACATCGGCTCGAAGCTCAACTTCTGGTCGCCGGCCGCGACCGGTCGTGACTTCGACCTATCGCCGTCGGCGTTGTCCTCGCTGGACAAGTACCGCGAGTACATGACGATCATCAGCAACACCGACGTGCGCGAAGCCGAGCCGGCGGCGCCGCCCGAGATCGGCGGTGACCACTTCCGCTCGAGCGCGACGTTCCTCACACAGACGCACCCGAAGCAGACCGAAGGCTCCGACGTCAAGATTGCCACGTCGCTCGATCAGCTCTATGCGCAGCGCTTCGGACAGGAGACGCCGATCCCCTCCATGCAGCTGTGCATCGAGAACGTCGATCAGGCGGGCGGCTGCTCGTACGGCTATGCCTGCGTGTACACGGACTCGATCAGCTGGAAGTCCCCCACCGAACCGCTGCCGGTCATTCGCGATCCGCGGGTGGCCTTCGAGAAGCTCTTCGGCGTGGGCGGCAACAGCGCCGAGCGCGCCGACCGTCGGCGCTCGCGCCGCAGCATTCTCGACTTCGTGTCGGGGCAGATGACGTCACTGTCGCGCGGGCTCGATGCCGACGACCGTCACCGCATGGACCGCTACCTCACGGATATCCGCGAGGTCGAGCGCCGTATTCAGATGGTGGAAGCGCGCAACACGAGCGGCGAGGAACGGCAGCTGGCCGCCGCGCCGGCGGGTGTGCCCGATTCATTCAAGGAACACGTCGAACTGATGTTCGACATTCAGGCGTTGGCGTTCGCGGCCGATGTGACGCGCGTGTTCTCGTTCAAGATGAGCCGCGACGGCACCAGTCGCACCTATCCGGAAAGCGGCACTGACAAGGGATTCCACCCGGCGTCGCACCACGGCGGCGGGGAGAAGGGTGTGCGCGACTTCCAGCTGCTCAACAAGTACCATGTGTCGATGCTGCCGTATCTGCTCGACAAGTTGAAAAGCATCCAGGAAGGCGAGAGCAACATGCTCGACAAGACGATGATCATCTACGGTTCGCCGATGGGCGACCCGAACGTGCACAACCATCGTCGCTGCCCGCTCATGCTGCTCGGCAAGGCCGAGAATCGTCTCGCCGGCAACCTGCATATCAAGGCGCCGGACGGTACGCCGATGGCGAATGCCATGCTCAGCATGATGCACACGCTCGGCATGAACGACCTCACCACGTTTGGTGACAGCACAGGTGCCCTCAACCTGAATTCCCATGCCTAAGCAGGTGGCGGGACACGTCGTGCTGCGCGCCCCGAAGCGGCTGGCTACGGTGGGAATGGCGCTGGGCGCGGCCCTGCTGCTGTCCGCAGGCAATCCGTCGTCGGACTCGCCGCTGGCGGATGCCGTCATGCGCGGCGACAGCGCCGGGCTGCGTGTGCTGCTCAAGCAGGGCGTCGACGTGAACGAAGTGCAGGGCGATGGCATGACCGCGCTGCATTGGGCGGCGTCGCGCGGCAATCTTGCCGCGACGCACATGCTCGTTTCCGCTGGTGCGCGGTTGGATCCGGTCACGCGCAACGGCAACTACACGCCGTTGCATCTGGCCGCGCAGAACGGACGCGCCGAGACGGTGAAGGCACTCTTGGCCGCGGGGGCAGACGTGAATGCCGCCACCTCGTCCGGTGGCGCTTCGGCACTGCACTTCGCGGCCTCGAGCGGTGATGCGGCCACGATCGACGCGCTGGTCGACAAGGGTGCCTCGGTGAACGTACGTGAAGCGGCGTTCTCGCAGACGCCGCTCATGTGGGCGGCGGCGGCCAATCGCGTGTCGGCGATTACCGCGCTGGTGAAGCGCGGCGCCGACATCGAAGCGGAAACGCGTACGCAGAGCATCCCCGAGCAGGAGAAGAAAGATCGCGCGTACCTGGTCACGCGCTCGCGTAGAATGGCGGCGATGAAATCGGCGGAAGCGTTGTTGGCGCCTGCCGCGGTTGCGGCCGCGCCCTTGGCCGCACCGGTGCCCGCATCCGCCACGATGCCGAGAACGGCCGTCCCCACTGCCGTCGCGGCCGCCCCAACCGGCAACTCCGACACGCGCATCACCCCGACGGCAGGCGATCGCCGGCAGCGTGGTCCGTCGTACGGAGATCTGGTAGGCAGCAAGGGTGGCAACACCGCATTGTTGCTGGCGGTGCGTGATGGCCAGTCGGCCGCCGTGAATGCGCTGTTGATGGCGGGAGCGAAGGTGAATCACGCCAGCGCCGGTGACAGCACCACGCCGCTCTTGATGGCGACGATCAACGGGCGCTTCGATCTGGCCAAGACCCTGCTCGATCGCGGCGCCGATCCAATGCTCGCGAGTACGGCCAACGCCACGCCGCTGTATGCGGTCATCAATGTGGTGTGGGCGCCGAAGGCAGCGTATCCGCAGCCGGTGGCGCAATATCAGTCGAACGTCAGCTATCTCGAACTGATGGAAGCGCTGATCAAGGCCGGCGCCGATGTGAACGTGCGGCTTACGAAGCACCTGTGGTACATGTCGTACAACTTCGACCAGCTCAGTGTCAGCACGGCTGGCGCCACCCCGTTCTGGCGCGCGGCGTACGGCACCGATCTCGAGGCAATGAAGTTGTTGCTGAAGTACGGCGCCGATCCGAACGTGGCCACGATCAAGCCGGCCGGTCGCTTGCCCGGCTCCGAAGAGCTCGATGCCGATGTGGCGGCAGGGAAGGACCCGTCAGGATTGCCGCCGGTACCCGACAACGGCCCAGGTGTGCTCGCAATTCATGCGGCCAGCGGCGCCGGCTACGGCGAAGGCTTTGCCGCCAACGCGCATCGTCATGCACCAGACAGCTGGGTGCCCACGGTCAAGTTTCTGGTGGAAGAGCTCAAGGCGGACGTGAATGCCCGCGACTTCAAGGGCTACACGCCGTTGCATCACGCGGCGGCGCGCGGTGACAACGACTTGATCAAGTATCTCGTGAGCAAGGGCGCCGACGTCATGGCCGTCGCCCGTACCGGTCAGACCACGGTCGATATGGCCAACGGTGCGGTGCAGCGTATTCCGCCGTTCCTCGACACCATCGAACTACTCGAGAAGATGGGCGCGAAGAACAATCACAAGTGCAAGAGCTGCTGATGCGGGATTAGCGTTTTGTCACCGGTGGCGAATCGTTCCACGATGCCGTCACGGTGATGCGCATACCGACGGGCGTACGCACGAACACTCGTGTCGATACGCCCGTCAGCGTATCACCGGGTGCGGCACGCCGATGTAGCGGTAGTAGCCGTATACCACGCCCAACCCGCGATTGGTGGGGGACAAAGCGGACGGTACGTTGCGACCGTCAGACTCTCGTCAGAAATAAGGTCGAGGTCGCCATTCGCGCGCCTTCCGTGCCCTTGCGCGCGCTCCACGAAGCCGCATGTTAGACCGTGCGCTTGGGGCGAAAGGCATGAATCGTTTGGGTCGGCGCACTGTGAAATCGACGAGAGTCCTCCACTTCTGCCCGAGGTATCGAGATGATGCACCGCTCTGTTTCCCCGTACTCGGCTCCGCGTGTGCTTGCTGCTTTCACCGTCGGAGTGGCGGCCCTGCTGTCGGCCTGCTCCGACGGTCCAACCTCCGTGCCGCTCGCTGACCCAGAGGCCCGATTCGCCCAAGGCGGCGTTAATAGCACCGGCTGTGCTCAAGACTCCAAATCGCTCGGGCTGATCAAGCTGAGCGCTGTGGACGCGCCGGACACGTGGTGGGGTATTACGAACGCCGGGTTTGCCGCCGCCGGTATCACGGACCCGAAGTCGTTTATCGAAAACGCGTTCGGACAGGAGTTCGAATCGGTTGAAGCCGCGGCGGCGTTTCTGGTTTTGCAGGTGAAACCATACGATCTGAACGGCAACGACTTGGTCTGCGCTTTCAGTACACGTGGTACCCGCACAGTGTACGGTGCTCCGAACGTGGCGCTCTATTTGTTTCGGGCGACGGACGATCGGTAGTGGATAGGCACGTCGCACCCGCATCGGCATCACGAGCTTGCCGCCAAGCGCTTCCCTCTCGCGCAGCGTTTCGTCGAACCCCGACACCATGATACTTCGAACTCCTCGAGAAGATGGGCGCGAAGAACAATCACAAGTGCAAGAGCTGCTGATGCGGGATTAGCGTTTTGTCACCGGTGGCGCATCGTTCCACGATGCCGTCACGGTGATGCGCATACCGACGGGCGTACGCACGAACACTCGTGTCGATACGCCCGTCAGCGTATCACCGGGTGCCGGCACGCCGATGTAGCGGTAGTAGCCGTATACCACGCCAGGAGCGACCGGGACCACGCGCATCTCTTTCACGATCAGCGTGTCCGGCCAGGCACTCTCGGTGATCGCTGGCCACCCTTCGTAGCCAGTTTCGAGGGCGGTCGGCGAATGCCGGACCAGCTGCGGCGTGTGCACGTAGGTGGCCAGATAGCGCGGCTTGTTACGGGTGTGAATCGCGGCGATGTTCTCGCGAAAGGTGGCCATTGCGTCGGCTGAGTCACGAGCGGCGCCGACTCGCGCCGCCGAGGTCACGCTCGCGCCTGTCGTGGCCTGTGCGGCGGCGACTCGCGTGGTCAGCATCGCCGCCGCGATGAGGGTGCCAGAGGCGACCAGTCGCCGAATCTGCGTGGCTGAGGATGTGGTTGTTGAGCGCGCGGTCATTCGCATGCGTTGCATTCGATGTTGGTGGTGGTGAGGCGGAGTACTGCTCAGAACGGTGCCGTGCCACAGACCTACGGCCGCGGCGCCACGCGCTGCAAGGCCAGCTTCACGGCGGCGTAGGCATCGATCACGCCGCCGGTACGCGACAGCGAGGTGAACTTCACTTTCGCACCATCACCCGGTCGCCGAACTTCGAGCTCGGGCAGCTTGCGCACCGACTCCAACAGAATGTCGCGCACCTGCATCGCGGTGAGTTCCGGGAAGTAGGCCATCAGCAACGCGGCCACTCCCGACACGACCGGCGCCGCCATACTGGTGCCGCTTTCGCGTTTGAGGACACTGCCCGGCACCGTGGAGAGAATATCGACGCCCGGCGCGAACAGGTCGACCTGCTCGCGTCCGTAGTTCGAGAACTCGGCTGGCAGCGACGCCAGCGGCTTCCAGCTCGAGGCGCCCACTTCGATCCAATTCGCTGCGCGCGTCCCGCCGCTGAGCACGGGCGTGGGAAATGACGGCGTCTGGTCGTTGTTCTCGCCTTCGTTGCCGGCCGCATGCACCAGCAGTACGCCCTTCGATTCGGCGTAGCGCACCGCGGAATCGACCGACGCCTTGGCGGGCGAGTAGGCTTTGCCGAAACTCATGTTCACGATCTGCGCCCCGTTGTCCACCGCGTAGCGGATCGCCCGCGCGACATCGACGTCGCGCTCGTCGCCGTCGGGTACCGCACGAACGGCCATGATGTCGACATTCGGGGCGATGCCCTGCATGGCCGCGCCATCGCCACGCCGCGCCCCGATGATGCCCGCCACATGCGTGCCGTGGGTCGCGTCGGGTCCCGTCACGTCGCGCGTACCGGCCACGCGCTGGGGCGAGCGCGGATTGAACAGCGTGTCGAGCGCGTACTTCGCCTGCGAGTCGTAGGCTTCGCGCGCCTTCGCGATTTCGCTGGCATTGAGACCATCCGCATCGAGCCGCAGCCACATCCGCTTGGCTTCTTCCACGTTGGCAGATGCCGGGCGCAGCGCGGTGACCGACGCCCGCGTGACCGGCGCACCGTTGAGGGCCGTGCCGAGCACGCGCTCGACACCGCGCAGAATTTCGTCGATGTTCTCCACCTGCAGGAGCGTGGACTTCACTTCCTTCGCCTTGTCTCGGTATTCCGACGCCAGGTCACTGCAGGCGGTGATGGGCGGCTTGGGCGTCAGCGCGCCGGCCGGCTGATTGCGGCACGCCGCGTACAAGCGCGTGAGCTCGAACGTGTCGTAGCGCACCGGGGTGCCGTCGGCGGTGGCGAGGGCATTCCAACCGAACACGTCATCGACTACGCCATTGCCATCGTCATCCTTGCCGTTGCCGGCGACCTCGCGCGGGTTCTTCCACAACGAGCTGGTGAGGCGGGTGTGCGCCGTATCGACGCCACCGTCCACGACGGCCACCACGACGCGACGACGTGGCTGCCGCGAGGCCAGCAATTCGCGAATCGCGCGTTCCGATCCCACACCCATCACGCGATCGGTATCGTAGTCGAGTCGCTGCCAATCGGCGCGCGCCGTGTCAGACGCGGCCGGTGCTGGCGGTGCTGGTGCCACCTGAATCGGGGCCTGCATCACCGGCTGCATGGCCGGCTCGGGCGTCGTGGTCACGGAGGCGCGCGCGCAGGCGCCAAGCGTAAGCACCAACGGCAGCGCGAGCGGGAGCAGCAGCGCGAACGGACGAGCAGGGAGTACAGCGAGCGAAGGACTCTGCATTGGTCGTGTTGGTCGAATCGGTGGTCGGCTTGGCATGCGACACGCCAGCCGCGGTCGTCACGGCATCTCCTTCTCTACCCCGCGGATGGCGAATGCTCCGTCCCGCGCGTCCAGCGTTAGCCGCTGGTGCCCATGCCATCGCACCAGAGTACGTCTCGGGTGAGCTGTGTGCGAGGTTGCCACGCCGGCGAGTTGTACGCACTCGCCATCGGCGCGTCGGGCGGCGCCGTGTCGAACCGATACGCCGTGAGCTGCTGCACTTCGACGGGATGACGCCGGCCACGTCCCTGAAATGGTTTCTGCCAGTTGATCGCGCACACACGATCGATCAGCGACAAGCCCGGCGTGATTTCCCGGAACGTGGTGGACACGGCCACCGTGCGGATGCCCTGCAGTCGGCGCGGCAAGCGTTCGGGGCGGCTCAGCTCGAGTTCCATACGCCGCAACTGCGCCGTGGCACTGTCCAGAAAGAAGGTGCCGTGGACATCGGGCGAGCGCAGCTTGTCGGCGGCGCGCACCTCGAGCCGCACCCAGGTCTCGGTGCCTTCGGCGACGACGCCCCCGAAGTGAAAACAGTGGTTGGCGAGGAACGACGGGGCGGCAATGTCTGATAGCACGGGAATCGACATCGTGGTCTCGGTCCGGCCACCGGGGGCCCGTTGTTCACGGACGACGCGACCGGGACGATAGCCCCCCAGCGACTTGCTCTCCGCCACCAGCGTATCGACGGTCTGCACGAACACGGTGCTGTCGGCGACGGCCGCCAGCACGCGCTGCGTCGCGTACCGAAAGGGATACTGCGAGGTGAGGAGACGAAATTGATCGGCGTTCTCCCGGAGCAGCTCCACGATGTCGAATACCGCCGGATCGCGCGCCCGGTCGGGCATGCCGGGTTTGGTGCAGACCTCGCGCGGGCGCACGAGCATGCCCGTGAGTTGCACCGGAATCTGGGACAGCGTGATCGAAGCCGATGTCACGAGGCCGGCCTCGATCACCACGCGACCGCGATGCGGCGCGAACCCGATACGACGCACCGCGATGTCATAGCTGCCAGCGGGAAGGGCGACGATGGTGGCGCGTCCGCCCGCGTCGGTAAAGCGCTCGATGCTACGGTCGGGCAGGGCCACCACGGCGTAGGGCAACGACACGCCGGTTTGCGTCGCGGTGACGGTCACGGCGAGCGTACCGGTGCCTTGCGCCAGCAGCACATGCGGAATCATCGCGGGCAACATCGCCCGCAACATCGCCCGTAGCATCGCCCGCAACATCGCTGGCGCAACGAAGTGGGCAACGCCGCTTACTGCCCGGACGAGACGTCGCAGGAACCTGACATGGTGCATCGGACCGTCACCGGTGAGTGACTACGGAGTTTTCAGTAGATTCCGAACAGTGCGGCCGCGTGCGCGCGCTGTCAACCGAAACGGCTATCGGGTGCGCTACCGTGTCCGCGCATCGAGCGGCGTTCTCCGCGAGCCGTGCCGATCGTACACGCGCTGCGCACTTCCTGATCGCTGTGCCGCCAGCTTGATCGCGTGCATACGGTCCCGCGCGAACGCATACGCCGTTTCGTGGTGCACGATCGGCAGCGGATAGTCCCGCCCGACGACACAGCCCGTCATCTGCTGCATCATGAGCGGCGTCTGCTCGGGGCGCACCAGATCGGCATCGGACAAGGCCGACAGTTCGGGCACCCACCGACGCACGAACGCACCCGCCGCGTCGTGCTCCTCGGCCTGCTTGTACGGATTGTAGATGCGGATCGTATTGATTCCGGTGGTGCCCGACTGCATCTGACACTGCGTCCAGTGAATGCCGGGTTCGTAGTCGGTGAACCAGCGCGCCAGCACCGGCCCGGTGTGTCGCCAGTCCAACCAGAGATGATAGCTCGCGAAGCTCATCACCATCGCCCGCATGCGGAACGTGAGCCAGCCGGTCACGCGCAGCGAACGCATGCAGGCATCCACCAACGGGTACCCGGTCTGGCCGTCGCGCCACGCACGCAGTCGCTCCGTATCCGGCTGCGCCGGGCGCAATCCGTCGAACACCGACGCGTAATGCGTGGTCTCGAGGCGCGGCTCGTCTTCGAGCTTCTGCATGAAGTGGCAATGCCAGTGCAGCCGAGAGGCAAAGCTTACCAGGCTCTGCGACCACTGCGCCGCATCGCCGTCATGCCGGATGCGCGTGTCGTCTCGCAGCTCACGCGCGCGCTGTCGGGCCGCCTGGTACGCCTGACGTACCGAGAGCGATCCAAAGGACAGCGCCACGGAAATCCGGCTGCACGTTGACGGTGCCTCGTTCGGGCTCGACATGGCGCGGCGATAGTCCTGTCCACGCGCCGACAGAAACGACTGCAGCAGCGCATGCCCGCGTGCCTCACCGCCTCGCTGCCAGTCCGACCACGGCGGCACAATGATCGCGCCGGTCGTCGTGCGCATGTCAGCCGGTAACGCCTGCAATGCCGCGCTCGTGGTCGCCGCATCCGGCGACCCGATTTGGTCTGGTGCGGGAACGACGCGCGATCGCATGCGCTGCTGCCAGGTCTCCGCCCAGCCGTCGCGCGACGCGAGCCGACGCACGACGCCGTTGCTGGGCAGTTCATGCATCGTGACGCCGGCATGCCTCGCCCACGCACGGACGCGTCGATCGCGCGCGTAGCTCAAGGCATTCCACGTTTCCTCATGGGCCCAGATCGCCGAGTAGCGGAGCACGCGGTGCAACGCGTCGAACACCTCGGGAAGTGCGCCGTGCAGCTCGATGAGGTGGCCACCTCGTGATTGCCAGGCGGCGCTGAGCTCGTCGAGCGCGTCACGCAGTACGCGTTCGTGCCGCACGTCGCGGTCGGCCGCGTGGTGTTGCTCCGTCTCGTGCACGTACACGCCCACCACAGGCCCGGCGTCCATCGCTCCCGCGAGCGGCGCGTGATCGGCGATGCGGAGATCGCGCTTATACCAGACGAGTTGCAGGGCGGGCATGTGCGAACCGAACAACGGGCGACCCTGCCGACGTTCCCGCGAGCGCTCAGCGTGCCGTGGTCTTGAACGCCATGGCCACAAGACAGCTGGGTGAGAACTGCTCGACCTGCTTGACGCGTCCGGCCGCATCGAACCGGTAGCGTATCACGGCTGCCCCGGCACCCTGTCCGTTCCGGGCGTCATCGACCAGCACCACGACCTGGTGCGCGTTGGCGGCGATGAATCGGGCCGCTCCGCCGCGTCCGTACAGCGCGCGGACTTGTTCGAGATTGCGCTGCATGGCGAGGGAGACGACGCGGATGCCGTCGTCGCGCGGTGCCCGCCGGTCGAATAGCGGGAGATCGTCGATGAACACGTCGAGGGTGTTCACGTCGCCGCGCTCGTCGAACGTCGGGATCGCTACGACCTGCACCGATGTTTCGCCGCCGCGGAGGCCCGTCCGGTGACCGTTTCGACGAGACTCGGCGGCTCGGATAGTGGTCCGCGAGAGCACGAGCAGACGGCCCTCGACGGTCGAGTATATCGCCACGGCGGCGCTGTCTTGAGTCGCCAGCCCGCCCAGCGCGGCGAGATGCGCGCGCACACTGTCGGCGCCGCGGATATCGCCGGCGAAACGGCTGCTACCGGGGATGTGCAGCACGACGTTCTCGGCGAACCGCCAGCCGCGGGGCGCCGGTGACGTCGGTGCGGCCACCTGCGCCAGCAGCGGCGTACCGAGGGCGCCTAGCCAGATCCCCGCGAGCGCGGCAGCGCGTCTCACGCGAGAGGGTAAAAGGTGCCAGTCACTGTTGCAAATGTGCTTTCGAATCGGTGACATATCGTCGTCTGCAGAATGGTGCGCTAAAGGAGAACGTGCGGTGAACGGGGCTATGACGCCTGAAGCGTCGACGGGCGGTGCAGGGCTCCTCGACGCTGCACGCGGTCCATGACCGCGCGTGACATGGAGTCGACCGTTACGGTGGACAGCGTGCGCAACAGGGCTTCTTCGGCGTCCGCGTAGAGTTCGTCGAGGTATTCGGCGATCACCGGCGCCACCTGACAGTTCTCACCGACGCAGCCGGCGTGACGACCGATCAGTGCACAATCGCGCTCCTCGACCGCCTCATACACCATGCGCATGGTGATCTCGCGCGGGTCACGGGCGAGGATCGACCCGCCGCCCACGCCCCGGCGGCTATCGACCAGTCCCGCCTGCTTGAGCTGGGACAGCACCCGCCGCACGACCACCGGATTCGTCCCCACACTTGAGGCGAGTTCGTCGGAGGTCGTGGCGCGCTGTTGCTCGCGTTCGGTAAACGCGATGATGCCCAGCACATGGGCGGCGACCGTGAGGCGGCTGTTCATGAGTGAATACGTAACAGCTCTTGATGCAAATAGGCAAGGGCGGACGGTCCGCTGCCGGTTACCGGCCTCGGCTATCGATCATTCCCCCCTTGCCAACCGGCGACACGCTCCGCATTGATCAAGTAGGTCCCGATGTCCCCGCCGTCGTCTCGCGCCCTCAGGGTAGCGACATGCCAAGAGCAAAAGTTCGTCTCACGTTGATCGAGTCGACTCGCCGGACCACGCTGCACGCCGTGGGCGCCGAGTTGTTCGGCATCAGCACGTACGCCGCGCTCGTTGCCGCCTCCATCATCGGCGCGCGCACGATGAACCGCATCGCCCCCACGCCATTGGTCGACGAGGCGGTGAGTTTCTTGGCCCCCCTCCGTCAGTCGGCACCGCCGCCGGTGCAGGAGTCGATTCAGTTCATCGGGCTCGGTGGCCTGAGCTCCGTATCCATCCCCGTGATCGAAACGTCGGCGCTCGGCCGGACGCCGGTCCCGCGCGGCAGTCTTGGTGACGTCGCGGGTGAGGAGCTCGAACTCCCCGATGCGTCGAACGATTCGGAGAAGGCGTACAGCGAAATCGAAGTCGACTCCACCGTCACGCTCGACCCCTCGGCCGAGGGCCCGCAGTATCCGCCAGCGCTGCTCAAGGCCGGTGTGCAGGGGGTGGTCTACGCGCGATTCGTCGTGGACACCATCGGTCACGTGGATACCGCGTCGCTAATAGTGCTCGACAAGCCCGAACCGGAGTTCGTGGCGGCGGTGCGCACGGCGCTCGTGAAGATGAAGTACCGGCCGGCGATCCTTCACGGGCGCGCGGTGTCGCAGCTGGTCGAACAGCCGTTCGTCTTCCGCATCCAGAATCCCGACGGGAGTCGTTAAGGGGCTCGGCGAGCGCAACGAAGCTCGCCACCGCGCGTACAGGGAGAGATATTCGGGGCGAGCGTTGAACGTCCCGTTCCGTTGTCTCTCTCTGTTGGAGCCCCTGCGTGGATAGCCCCCTGGATGTTCTGGAGCAGGCCGAAGCCGAACTGGCCGCCGCCGAGCACGATGAGTCGGTGACCGGTGTCGACCGTCGGCAATTCATGTTTTATTCGCTGGTGGCCGCGGCGGCGACCACCTTTGGCGCGCAGGCGGCCGGTGCACAGGGAGCGGTGGCGCGCGCGGGCGGCATGGGGAGCCTGGCCAGCGGCGCCGCGCAGCCTCCGCAAGTACCGCCCGTGTCGCTCGGCAACGGCGAAGCGCCCGCGCTGCAGTTCATGCCGTATCCCGGCGGTACCGGCGCGCTCATGGAGAAGGTGGTGCGCGAGAAAGGCGCGGCGGCGTTCGCGCGCACGCCGCACGCCGTCGAGAAGTGGAGCGGGGCGGTACCGACCAATCCCGACGATCTCGCCTTTCTGCCGGCGCATCGCATCTCGGCGCTGATCAAGGCGCGCAAGATCACGTCGCGGCAGATCACCGACATCTACCTCGCGCGCATCGAGAAGCTGAATCCGACGCTGAATTTCGTGGTCACGCTGCTCGCCTCGCAGGCGCGCGCCGAAGCCGACAAGGCCGACGCCGAGATCGCGGCTGGGAAGTATCGCGGTCCGTTGCATGGTGTGCCGTACGGTATCAAGGATCTATTTGCCGTGAAGGGCGTGCCCACTACGTGGGGCTCAATCGACTTCAAGGACCAGATTGCCGATGCCGATGCGGAGGTGGTCGTGCGTTTGCGAGGCGCCGGTGCGGTGTTGCTGGCGAAACTGGCCACAGGGTTGTTCGCGCAGAACGACTGGTGGTTCGGTGGACGCACGAACAACCCGTGGAACACGAACATCGGCTCGAGCGGCAGTTCCACGGGCCCTGGTTCTGCCACAGCGGCCGGCTGCGTAGCGTTTTCAATCGGCACGGAAACGCAAGGCTCGATCGTGTCACCGGCCATTCGCAACGGCATCAGTGCCCTCCGCCCCACGTTCGGTCGCGTGAGCCGGCACGGTGGCATGGTGCTGGCGTGGTCGATGGATCGCGTAGGGCCCATGTGCCGCACCGCCGAAGACTGCGCGATGGTGTTCAGTGTGCTGCACGGCGTGGACGAGAAGGATGCGAGCACGGTGACCATGCCGTTCCAGTTCGATCGCAATCTCAAGCTTGCATCGCTGCGCATTGGCGTTGATCCGGCTGCTCCGAAGGAGCTGGTGGACACACTGCGCGGGCTCGGCATGAATCCCAAGACGATCGGCGCACGCCCGACGGTGGCGGGTGGTCAGGGTGCGCTGGGTGTGGAGTCGGCGGCCGCTTTCGATTTCTTCGTGCAGCGTAAGGCGAAGGAGATGGGGCTCGACCTGAATACGATCTTCGACACACCGCGTACCGGGAACGCACCGTACGGCAACCACGTGGCCTCGTTGCCCAAGGGCGTTGAAGCTGGAGCGACCAACCCCATGGCCGCGGCCGACTGGAATCCGCGCTTCTTCGGCGGTCGTGCCACCCGCGGCTTCGACTTCATACAAGGTCAGCGTCGACGCATGCTGCTGGTGGCCAAGTGGGGCGAGTTCATGAAGGATCTCGATCTGTTCATTGCCGGACCGAACGCCGACGTGGGGGCCAACGCGCAGACGGGCCATCCGTGCGCGGTGTTGCCGTACAAGTTCGACGTGCCGCAGTTCGGCGGTGGCGGTGGTGGTGGTGGTGCGAATGCCGCCACGCCGGCGCCGGTGTACAAGGCGCAACCCATCTGCGGCGTGATCACCGGCAACCTGTACAACGACGATCTCATTCTCTCGGTGGCCCATCAGTTCCAGAAGGCCACGGATATCCATACCAAGCGCCCCGCACTCTGATGCAGCGATGACGGGAGTTCCGTATGCTCCTGCTGCACTGACTGATGTGCAGCGGGACTATGTGATACAGGTGTTGTCGGCGGCATTCGCGACCGACCGGCTGTCGATGGAACAGCTCGATGAGCGATTGACCGCCGTGTACCGCGCGCGATCACTCGGCGAGCTGGAGGTGCTGCTGGCGGATCCGGCCGAGACGAATCGCTCGCTGGCCGATCAGGCGTCGATCAATCGGGTCGCGGCCGATCCTGTGGTGCCGGCACGCGGTGCGGCGCTGGCCATCATGGGTGGCTTCGACCGGAGCGGCAGCTGGATCGTCCCACGGCATCTGCGCGTGGTCGCCGTGATGGGTGGCGGTCAGCTCGACCTGCGTGACGCGAAGCTGGGCGCTGGCACCACCGAGATCGAGATCCTCACCTTCTGGGGCGGCGTCGACATCCTCGTCCCCACCGGCGTGCGCGTCGAAGTGACGGGCATGGCGGTGATGGGCGGCTTTTCGGTGCGCGGCGCGCAGGCCACGGAAGATCCGAATGCGCCGGTGCTGCGCATCAGCGGCCTCGCGGTGATGGCCGGCGTCGATGTGAAGCACAAAGGGCGCGACAAGCACAGCGAGAAGCGCTACCTCCAGGCGCTCGAGCGGGCGCAGAAACTGCGACTCCGCTCGGGCGGCTGAAGACATCGGCGCTTATCCGATCGGCTTTTTCGGCGCCACGAACACGTTCGGGACGCCGAGGCGCGTGAGCAGCGCATTGAACTGCTGCAGGTCGTTGTCTTCAAGCTTCTGCAGCGTGTTCAGCTGCACGTTCAGCTTCGTGGAGAGATCGGTGAGAATCTCGCCGTGCTGGCGGGTGGGCGGATTGGTGCCTTCGTTCACTTGCCCATTCAGCGTCACCAACATCTGGTACAACTTGATCGGATAGTTCAGCGTGGCCTGATCGGCCTTGGTGTACACCTCGTACACTTCGGCGCGCACCGCTTCGAGCTTCTTGCGCAGTGCGGTGGCCATCGTCTTCACCGAATCCGCATACGCCTGCGAACTCGCTTGGCGTGCGCGCTGATCGAGCTGCTGCTGCAGATCCTGCATGCGCGCGACCGCCTCCGTGATGCTGGTGATGCGGGCACCGACGGCTGTGGCCGCATCGAACTGCGCCGTGTACTCGGCGGCCGTGAGCTGCACGCGCGGATCGGGACGCACGGTGAACCCGCGGGAGAGCGTATCCTTGCCCACGATGAGACGAACCGAGTAGTCGCCCGGGACCGCCATCGCGCCCTCGTACGAGCCGTCATCGTTGATCGACCCCGGAATCCGCTTCGGACCGGTGTACATGAGATCCCAGACGAAACGGTTGGCGCCGATGCGCGCGTGCACTACGGAGTCCGCCGGTGCGTACGCGAGCTGCATGACGTTCTGCAGCGCGCGCGCGGCCTTAGCCGCCGAATCGGCCTGCACGTTGCCGGTACTGTCTTTCTTGTCCGGCGCGTCGCTCGTAAACGTGCGGATCACGGTGCCGTTCGACTCGAGGAACTGCATCGTGATCGGCGCGGCCGGCTTGGTCTTGAGCCAATAGTCTACCGTCACACCGAACGACGGATTCGCACCCGCGCCACCGCCACGTCCGCCGCCGCTTGCCCAGCGAATGGCCGGCGATGGCGCAAAGAGATACGTGACCTTGGTGGTGATCGAGTCGCCTATGGCGCGCAGCGACGAGATGTCATCGATCGACCAGAACGCGCGGCCGTGCGTGGCCACAATCACGTCGTTGTCGTGCACGCGAATGTCGCGGATACTCACGCGCGGCAGGTTGAGCTGCAGTGGCTCCCAGCTCGCGCCGTCGTTGAACGACATGTAGATGCCTGTTTCCGTACCGGCGAACAGCAGGCCCTTGCGCTTCATATCGCTGCGGATGGCGCGAGTATAGGCCCCCATCGGGATGCCGGCGTCGATGCGCGTCCAGGTGGCGCCGTAGTCGGTGGTCTTGAACAGATACGGTGTGAAATCGTCCTGTTGATACCGGTTCGCCGCGAGGTAGGCTGTGCCGGCATCGAACGGCGACGCCTCGATGATCGACACGCGCGTGAACGTCCCGAGGGCTTTCGGCGTCACATTCTTCCACGTGCTGCCGTTGTCGGTGGACACATGCACGAGGCCGTCGTCGCTGCCGGTCCAGAGCACGCCGGCCTTCACCGGCGATTCGGCGAACGCGAAAATCGTGGCGTACCACTCGGTGCCGGTCATGTCGCCGCTCACCGGTCCGCCGCTGCGACCCATGGTGTTGGTGTCGGCCCGCGTAAGGTCGCCGGAAATCTTGTCCCACGAGGCGCCCTGATTCTTCGAGCGCCACACGTACTGCGACGCCGTGTACAGCGTGGTGGGATCGTGCGGCGAGAAGTGGATGGGGAAGGTCCACTGGAATCGCTGCGGCACGTCCTTCACCGCGATGCCGTCGTAGTTGCCAAGCCACACCGACACGTCGCGCCGGGTGTTCGTGGACTTGTCGTGACGCGTGAGCTGACCCATGTAGCAGCCGCCGAAGGTCACGTTCGGATTCTTCGGATCGATCGCGATGTACGCGTTCTCGCAGCCGGCGACGGGGAACCAGTCGCGCTCACCGATGAAGCCGTTGTCCGAGCGGCTGGCGATCGACACCGTGCTGTTGTCCTGCTGCGCCCCGTAGATCCGGTACGGCTGCTGATTGTCGGTAGTCACATGATAGAACTGCGACGTGGGCTGATTGCCCTGCGTGCTCCACGTGCGGCCGCCGTCCATCGAGATCGTGGCGCCGCCGTCGTTGCCGTTGATAAGACGGTTCGGGTCTCTGGGATCGACCCACATGATGTGCGTGTCGCCGTGCGGCACACGTATCGGCGTGAAGGTGCGGCCGCCGTCGATGGAGCGATGCACCGTGAGATTCATGACGTACACGGTGTTCTCGTTCACCGGATCCGCCGTGAGGCTCATGTAGTAGAACGGGCGCACCACGAACTTCTGATCGCCGCTGGTGCGCGACCACGTAGCACCGGCGTCGTCGGAGCGGAACACGCCACCCAGCGAGTCCTGCGCTTCGATGTTCGCGTACACGCGCTGCGAATTGGCCGGAGAGACCGCCACGCCGATCTTGCCGATCAGGCCTTTCGGCATGCCGGGATTGAAGGTGATCTCTTTCCAGGTGTCGCCACCGTCAGTGCTCTTCCACAGGCCGCTACGGCCGGCGCCGGCGTCCATGCCCCAGGGGGTGCGCTGGAATTTCCACATCGACGCATACACGATGCGCGGGTTGTTCACGTCGATCGACAAGTCGGCGGCGCCGGTGCTGTCGTTCAGGTACAGCACCTTCTTCCACGTGGCGCCGCCATCAGTGGTGCGGAACACGCCGCGATCGGGCGACGGGCCGAAGGCGTGGCCCAGCGACGTCACGAACGCGACATCGGGATTCGACGGGTGCACGCGGAGCGACGTGATCTGCTGCGCATTGGCGAGACCGCGCGGCGTCCACGTCTGCCCGCCGTCGGTGGAGCGGTACACGCCCGTGCCGTACGTCAGGTCTTCCCGCGGCTTGCCTTCGCCCGTGCCGACCCAGATCACATTGGGATCGCTGGGCGCGACGGTGATCGCACCGACCGAGGAGAGGTCGGTCTTGCCATCGGTGATGTTCTCCCACGACTGTCCGGCGTTGGTGGTCTTCCAGACGCCGCCGTTCACGGCGCCAAAGTAGAACACCAGAGGTTTGGTGGGGTCGCCGGTCACCGCCGTGGCGCGACCTCCACGGGAGGGGCCGACGTTGCGCCAGCGCAGCGACTTGAAGGCCGGGTTCGTCTTCGTGCCGTCGCTGTACAGGGCAGGGTCGTAGGCGGGGCGCTGCAAGCCCGTGGCTTGTGAGCGAGCGCTTTGCTTGGCGGTGCTTTGCGCAGCGGCCGGCATCACGCTGAGCAACAGGAGCGCAGCGGTGGCTCCGCTGCGACGTATTAGGAATGATGAACGCATCCGGGGACGTTGCCAGCGAACGGCGCCGGGTGCAAGATCAGCCGACTCTTGGCGTTTCCCATCCGTACCGAGGCTGCCCATGCGACCCGTGCCCGACCGATCGCTCGTTCCCTCTGCCGCCCGCGTGGCTGTGGGCGGCACTCTGCTAGTGCTGTCCGCTTCACCCCTCTGGGCGCAGGCCAGGCGGCCCATGGCCTGGGTGGACGCGCAGCGACTCCGCTCGGTGGCCGGCACCGCCATCTCCCCGGATGGCACCCAGATGCTGTACGCCCTCAGCACGCCCGACTGGAAAGAGGCGACCACCCAGAGCGATATCTACGTAGTACGCACCGACCGCGGGCTGGAGAGCACGCGGCAGCTCACCTTCACGACGGGCAAGAACGAGTCGTCGCCGCGGTGGGCTCCCGCCGGCGGATGGTTTGCGTTCTCGTCCAATCGAGAGGGAGCGGCGGGTGAGACGAAGCAACAGCTGTTCCTCATGCGCGCCGACGGTGGTGAAGCGCGGCGCATCACGAATGCAAAAGAAGGCGTGAGCACGTTTGCCTTCAGCAAGGACGGACAGTGGTTGGTGTACCGCAGCGGCAAGGCCAACGAAGAACAGCTCTACGCGCTCGCCATGGCGTCGCTCGACCGCGGCACGCCGGTGGATTCGCTCATGCCCACGCAACTCACCAAGCACCCCACGGGGGTGGGCAGTTGGGAGCTGGCCCCGGATTCCCGTCGCATCTACTTCATCACCGCCGATACCGTCGATTCCGATGAAAAGGCGCGTGTGGAGAAGAAGTTCACCGTCGCCGTGCGGAACGCGGCCACGTCGATCAACTCGCTGTGGATGGTCGACCTGTCGTCGGCATCGCGCGCCACCACGCGCGTCACGCGTGACACGTCGCTGGCGGTCACCGCCTTCGTGATCGCGCCCGACAGCAAGTGGGTGGGCTTCACGGCGGTGCCGAACGACCGGTACAAGCGCAACATTACCGAGCAGGGGATCTACGCCGACCAATTCCTGCTCGACACGCGCGACGGCAGCATCGAGCGGCTCACGAGGAATGACGAGTCGTCCGAATCGGGGCTCTCGTTCTCGCCCGACGCGCGCACGATCGCGTTTTCGGCGTCGGACGACATGGTGGCGTACAACATGAAGAACCGTCGCGTGTACGTGCGCGCGACCGATGCGAAGGGCGCCGCGTTCCGCAAAATTGGAGATCTCGACGGCGACGTCAGCGCCGACTGGTGGTCGGCCGACGGCAAGACGATCTATTTTAACGAAGGCCTCAAGGCCACCCAGCAGCTGTTCGCCCTCGATGTGGCGTCGGGCAAGGTGAAGGCCGTGACCGATGTGAAGGGTGTCATCGCGGTGACGCAGGACGAGGCCACCAAGCGCCTGATGGTGTCGTATCAGGATCCGACCACGACGCCGTCCATGTTCACGGTGCCATCGCTGGCGGCGCTGGCCTCACGCAGTTCGTGGACGCAGCTCACCGATCCCAATCCGTGGGTGCGCGAGCAGCTCGCGCTCGGCGAAGCAACCGAAGTGACGTGGACGTCGAAGGACGGCAAGAAGGTGGGTGGCGTGCTGCTCAAGCCGGTCGGCTACACGCCGGGCAAGAAGTATCCGCTCATCGTGGCCATTCACGGCGGTCCGGCCGCGGCCGATCAGCTGTCGTTCAATGGCGGCTATGGCGCGCAGGTCTACGCGGGGCAGGGGTGGGCGGTGTTGATGCCCAACTACCGTGGCTCCACGAACTACGGTGAGGCGCACAAGAACGGCATCGTCGGCAATTACTTCGAGCCGGGTTACAACGACATCATGACCGGTGTCGATGCGCTCATCGCTCAGGGCCTGGTCGACGAGACCAAGATGGGCGTGCTGGGCTGGAGCGCCGGTGGTCACTGGAGCAACTGGATTCTCACGCACACCGATCGCTTCAAGGGCATCTCGAGTGGTGCCGGCACGTCGAACTGGATTTCCATGTACGCGCAGTCCGACGTGCAGCGGAACCGGCAGTACTATCTCGGCAACAAGCTCCCGTACGACGACTTCGACGCCTACTGGAAGCAGTCGCCGATCAAGTACATCCGAAATGCGAAAACGCCCACGATGATCCACGTGGTGGAAGGCGATCCGCGCGTGCCGAGCCCGCAGAGCGTGGAGCTGCACATGGGCCTCAAGCGGGTGGGTGTGCCGACGGAGCTGTTCATGTATCCGGGTGCCTCGCACGGCATTCCCGATGCGCGCAACCGGCTCGTGAAGAGCACCGCCGAGATGGCGTGGATGAACTACTGGGTGCTCGGCAGCGGCAAGAAGTTCTCGTGGCGTGAGGTGCTGGAGACGCTCGAGGATCCGAAGGCCGAGAAAAAGGTCGAGGTGAAGGGACCGGAGAACTGATCAGCTCCACGCAAAATCGTGAGAACTGATCACACAGAGCAAAAGCGCAAAAGAGAAAAGGAGACTGCGGGATGTCCCCCCGTGGCCTCCTTTTCTCTTTTCCTCTGTGTAATCAGTTCAGCGAACGCCGACCCTACGGGCACCCTTTGGCGACGACCGGGGCCGGGCATTCGCTGCCATCGGCGGCACACAGCGCGGCGCGCATCACGAGACGATCGGCGAAGCGGGTAATCGGGAAGCCGTCGTCGGGGAGCACGTCGAGGGTGGGCCAGGCCTTCACGAGATTGGCGCTAATGCGCGCGTGCTCGCGCGGGGAACGGATCGTGGTGCTCTTGGCCGTTCGACGCAATTGCGCGAGGTCGAACATCAGCCAGGCGTTCTCGTCGGTGATCTCACCGACGGCGTGCTCGCTGCGATCCTTCACGTCGCCTTCGTGCAGGCGGACGGCGATGGCGAGGGCGGAATTGAGCGTGGCCATGGCCGCCGATTCCTGGCCGCCGGCCAGCTCGACGGCAGCCATGCCCTGGAGGAAGGTCACGCTCTCGCGGGTGATGTTGCTGCCCACCGACGGGACGTCACTGTAGGCCTTCACGAGTACCGTGCGTGCCTCCGCGACCGCTTTGCGGGACGCCAGGAGACGAACGAGCGCATCTGCGCTGGATCGGTCGCCCGGTGAGGCGGCGGTGACCGCCTCGCGCAGGATCCGAGTGGTGCTGTCGGCGCAGCCGCGCAGCATCCACAGATCGGCACGGCCCCGTCTGGTGGCTTGTTCGGTGGCGAGATCGCCGGTGGTTCGTGCTGCCGTGCCGGCCAGCTCGAGATTGCGGAGGGCGGAGTCGGCCTGCCCACGCAACGCGAGGGCCCGGCCAGCGCGCCACAGGGTGGCCGCTTCGCCCGACTGCGCCACGAGGTCGCGGGAGGTGGCGGCGCCGACGAGCACCGCCGCCGCGAGCAGCGCACGCAGCGTGAGCGGGGTCAACCGATCACCAGCCCCGGCAGGGGCGAGGGGGCCGACAGGGCATCTTGAGCAGCCATAAGGACGGAGGCGGGCAGGGGTGAACTACCGGCCCGCTTGGCGGCTTCAACGACCATCGAGAGTGCGCGGGCCTGTGCCGCATACGCGGCAAGAAGGGCACCACCGGCGCCTGGGATGGCCACGATGTCCTGAGCCAGGTCGTCCAAGTGACGCACCAACGCGCCACCGTGGGCGGAGCCCGGCGTGGATCCAGCACTCAGCGGTAGCTCACGATCCTGGCTGGCATCCTGATGGGACGACGTGCCCCAGAACCCTGGAAACGCCGACGCCGAGAGGGCTTCCTGCACGCGCCCGTTGCTCGACGCCAGTGCGGCCAAACGGCGCCGCGCTACCTGCGATGACTCAAATCCCACGCGAAATCTCCGGAAAGTGCCGTATATCAGGGGTTTACGCGGGTTTCACCCGAGTTTGCTCTTGACAGGAACGGACCTGTTACATAAATGCGACAGTGATGGCGATGCGGTGCCTGCGAGATAACCGCATGCTATGGCGTTGCTTACTGCAGTTGCTTTGTGGTTCGGCGCGTTTCTGGCGCCGAACGGGCGCCTAACACAGCGTGGGCGCGAAGCAGAACGGTCTCGATCGGTCACCCGGTCGTCGCCGGCGCGTGCTTCGATCAGAGGTCTGAGGCCTGTTCCAACACCACGTCGGGTGTCGGACAGGGTACGGTTCGAGCGCTCCCCTGGAGGAGGCTGGATGCACGTCCTCACCCCGGCAGCTGAACGTGATGTTGCGGCGAGGGATCTGGCGGAGCTTGCCAGAACCACCCTCGACGATCACTGGGCTGTCGCTGCGATTCCGACCGAGCGGCGAACGCTGCTGCTGGAGCGGGCTGACGCGGCGGCCCTTCGCCCCGGTGACGGACTCGGCGAACCGATCGCCGATGGATTGGCATTGCTTGGCACGGCGTACGAATTGGCCGCGCTCAGCCAACTCGACGCGGCGCTGCAGCCGGCTCCGAGTGCCGGCCGCGATCTGGCTCAGGCCGTGCTGGCCCTCGGTGCGGCCCGCGCCTTCCGCTGCTCGGCGGCGCTCCGACCACCCACTGACGATGGGGAGTCGGCAGTGAAGTGGGCTCTCAAGCTGGGGGCGCTGGCGCTGGTATCTCGACAGACCGACGCCTACCTCCGCTGGTGGGAGGTGCGCAATCAGGTCCTCGACACCGTCCATCAGGCTGCCCTGCGGCTTGAGCATGAGCCGTGGGAAGCCTACGCCCGCGGAACGCTCTGGATGGCGTGGCTGGGGCTGATGGGCGCTCCCGTGGCAGCGCACGCCGATAATGCCGCTGAGGAACTGCCCATGCTGTCCGCCACACGCAGTCGCCTGGCGGCGTTCCGCGAACGCCGGGCCGACCACGAAGTGCCGGGCGAAGGGCCCGTTCTCAATACGGCCGCCTTGCGTGCCAGGATGACCGAGTTCGCGATCCGGCACTTGGCCGACGCGACCGAGCTGCTCACGGTGGCCGTCCTGCGGCGCACTCTGCCCGATGTCTCGGGCGAGTTCAAGCTGCACCTGAGCGCGGCGCGCTCCGCCATGGCTGGCGATCATGGACAGGACGTATTGCTGGCGTGGCTGCAAGCTGCCGGCGTTACGCTGGCAGGCGGCGTGACCGCCCAGCTAGAACTCCCAGGATTCTAGTCCGTCCAGCCTTCGACGCGCCTTTGGCGTTCCCATTCGCGTTGCCGTTGGCGGCGCCTCGGGGGGCGCGCCAGACGCGATATACGCGGCGTCCGCTGCTGCCCACGGGAAAGGCGATTCGCCCTGCCCCGAGGGGCAGAATGTCGGCCATCATGGCCCCGATCGCCATCCGCGTGGCCTCATCCGTGGCCGGCGCCGACGCTTCGGCCTCGATGCGATACCAGGCGGTCCCGGCTTCGCCCTCGACGCACACCAGGTACTGGTCGTCGCCGCTCCAGAACGCCGTCATCCGGTCACTCTCCAGTCCCATGTGGATTGGCAAAGATGTGAGCGGGGCCGGATCTACGGTGCCGAGTGGGGCGTTGCAGGCGACGACATGCATGAGCGTTTTCCAATGAAGGCATAAACGTGAGCACCGGCATTTCGACTTGCGTCGGATCATCGGCGGGCGGTGATGTTATGACGATCCGAGTGCCCGCGCAATACGACCAACTGAGGCTAAGTTGTTGACCTAGTTGTGGATATACGTTGAAAGGTGTGTGGATAACTCGGTAAGTCCGCGTCGGAGGGGAAGATCGCCCCGCACCAACTGTGGATAAGTGGTTCCGTGATGCCCCTCCGTTTTGCGGCTCGGCTGAGTGCTTTATCCACATAACGGGTTGTCACAAAAGTGCTTTTCGGTTGTTCGCTAACACATCTCCACGGCTGGCTTCGGTGTTTATCGGGCGAGCCCATCCGTGCCAGTGACGAAACACGCGGGGCCATGGCGGAGTTGCCCGTTTGGGCGCATTCTCCCGTGATCTCGCGCACCTCATCAGGAGAACAGACGTGTCGATGGAACCACGGATCGGATTGCTGGTCGGCCGGGAATGGTCGTTTCCCCCCGCCTTTCTCGAAGCAGTGGCGCGCCGGGAGTCCGGTGTCACCGCGGACTACATCACGCTCGACGCTACGCGAATGGGGCAGGACGTCCCCTATTCGCTGATCATCGACCGCATTTCGCATGAGGTGGGGTTTTACCGCACCTTCCTCAAGCACGCGACCCGGATGGGGACGACCGTGGTCAACAACCCCTTCATGTGGTCGGCCGACGACAAGTTCTACGACGCCACCGTGGCCATCCAGAACGGCGTCGCGCACCCCAAGACGATGGTGCTCCCCAACAAGGATTACATCCCCGGCATCTCCCATACCGAGTCGTTGCGCAACCTGGCCTACCCGCTCGACTGGAAGGGCGTGGCCGAGTACATCGGCTTCCCGTGCGTCCTCAAGGACGCCCACGGCGGCGGCTGGCGCGACGTGTACATCTGCGACTCCATGGAGGAGCTGATCCACCACTACAACAACAGTGGATTGCTCACGATGGTCGTGCAGGAGTTCATCAAATGGGACGCCTACGTGCGCTGTATGGCGCTGGGACGGGAGAAAGTCCTGCCGATGCCGTACGACCCCGGCGAGCGCCGCTACATCCCCGATCCGGGCTATCTAGGCAAGGAGCTCGAGGCCCGGTGCATCAAGGACTCGCTCACGTTGTGCAATGCATTGGGCTACGACATGAACACCGTCGAGTTCGCCGTGAAGGATGGCATCCCCTACGCCATCGACTTCATGAACCCGGCTCCCGACATGGATATCTATTCGCTCACGCCGACCTACTTCGAGTGGGTGGTCGAGCACATGGCCGACCTCGCAATCAAGCTGGCCACGGCGCCGCGAACGCAGCCGAGCGGCGTGGCGATTGGTGGGCAAGCAACAGCGAAGTAAGGGGTGGGGAGTATGGGGTGGGGAGTACGGGCGTACGGAGTACCCCGTACCCCATACCCCATACTCGCCACCCCATACTCCCCTGTACATGGCTGCTCGCCGACTGATCACAAACCTTATCGACGTTTTATGTCAACATCCGCGATTGCGCGGTACCACGATGTGCTGCAGGATGGCGCAATCGCGCAGGCCAGCGCCGAAGTTCTCGATCGGCAACTGCGGCATGACGGGCTCTTCTTTGGGGAGCGCGCGTTGTGCAGCGTCTTGCGCCCGCGCTTCCTGAGTCTCGGCCAATACCAGCAGCTGGCCCGCGCCTGCGCCCTCGTCGGATCGGCCTTCGAAAAAGTCCGGGTAGCCGCCATGGCGGACTCGGAATTACGGGCCCAGTTCGGGCTGACGGCGTGGGAGGAGCAGCTCATTCACGCCGACCCCGGATTCGACGTCGCCAGCCCGACCTCCCGCCTCGACGCGTTTTTCGCGGAAGGGGAGGGGGGGCTCAAGTTCACGGAATACAACGCGGAGACGCCGGCCGGGGCGGCGTACAACGATGCGTTGTCGCGCGCCTTCCTGTCGTTGCCGGTCATGCATGCGTTCAGCCGGACCCATATTGCCGTGCCGCTACCCGCTGCGCCGTCGGTCGTGCACTCGCTTCTGAACGCGTACTACAGTTGGCGCGGCGTGCGCGAGGCACCCACGATCGTCATTCTCGATTGGAAGGAAGTGCCGACGTACAGCGAATTCGTGCTCTTTGAGCGCGAGTTTCAAGCGCTCGGGCTCGACGCCTTCATCGGTGATCCGCGCGACGCCGAGTACACGAACGGCAGGCTGATGATCGGTGGCAAGCACGTCACGATGATCTACAAGCGCGTGTTGATCGACGAACTGGTCACCCGCGAAGGGCTCGATTCGCCCGTCGTGCGAGCTGTACGTGAAGGTGCGGTGTGCATGGTGAACCCGTTCCGCTGTAAGATGTTACATAAGAAGGCCTCACTTGCCGTGTTAAGTGACGAACGGCAGGCGCCGTTGCTCACCGCCAACGAACAGGCGGCCGTCGCCGCCCATGTTCCTTGGACACGTGTGGTGCAGGCGCGACACACGCAGTATGGCGCCAGTCGTGTGGATCTCGTGGAATTCACGGCGGCGAACCGTGCCACCCTCGTGCTCAAGCCCAACGATGAGTATGGCGGAAAGGGAATCGTGCTGGGCTGGACGGTCAGCGACACCGAATGGGAAGCGGCGATCGCGACGGCACTTGCCGAGCCCTATATCGTGCAGGAGCGGGTGGAAATTCCCAGCGAACTGTGGCCGGCGTGGACCGACGGCGCGCTTCATCTTGGAGAGCGTATGCTCGATACCGCGCCCTTTCTCGCGGACGGCATTACGATGTCTGGGTGTCTCACGCGCATCGCGACCGATCCGCTGCTGAACGTCACCGCCGGCGGTGGCTCAAACGTCCCTACTTTTCTCGTCGAACAACGCTGATGTCGTCTTTGAAACGCCCGGTGATCGGGCTCACCACGCAAACGCTGCACTCGATCGATGGCATCCCACCGGGGTTACCCTCGTCGTGGGTGATGAATCAGCGCTACTTCCTGGCCGCCACCATGGTGGGTGCCGTGCCTTGGATGATCCCCCTGCTCGACGACGATCTCCTGACGCTCCGCGAGATCTACGAACGGCTCGACGGCATTCTGATTCCCGGCGGCGTGGACATTAGCCCCCTCGAGTACGGGGAGGCTGTCCGCAAGGAATGCGGCAATCTCGACCCCGCGCGCGACCGCGTCGAACTGCAACTGGTGCGTTGGGCGATCGAGGATGGCAAGCCGGTGTTCGGCCTCTGCCGAGGCCTGCAGGTGATCAATGTGGCGTCGGGCGGTACGCTGTGGCAGGACCTCGCATCACAAAACCCCGCTTTCAACAAGCACGACTTTTTTCCGACGGCCGGCTTCGAGCGCGATCACCTCGCGCACGAAGTCGACATCGTTCCGGACACAAAGTTGTCACGCTTGCTCGAATCCACACGGTCGCCCGTGAACAGCATGCATCATCAAGGCATTAAGCAGTTGGGGCAGCGCCTGGTTGCGTCGGCCACTGCTGACGACGGCCTGATCGAAGCGGTTGAAGGCGACGGTGAGGCGTTTCTGGTCGGGGTGCAATGGCACCCGGAAGTGTTCGAGATGGCGGATCCACATACTCGACATCTGTTCGGCGGCTTCATTCGTGCCGCGATGGATTGGTCCACGGCGAACAGCACGTCCCGCGTGGGCGTGGGGGGTTAAATGCGCGCTCCGAGCCTGACGGTCGGAATCGAGGAAGAGTACCAGATCATCGACCCGGTCACGCGTGACCTCACGCCAGGGTTCGATGCCCTCGTGTCGAGCAGCGACGCGCAGTTGGCCGACGTGAAAGCCGAGCTCCACCAGTGCCAGGTGGAAATCGGCACGAAGGTGTGCTCCTCGATTGCCGAACTGCGTTCGGAGCTGGTAAACCTGCGCCGACTGGTGATCAATGCGGCCGGCCAGCACGGCCTGACCATCGCCTCGGCCGGTACACATCCCTTCTCCAATTGGATGAATCAGGAGATGACGCCGAAAGAGCGGTACCTCGGCGTGAAGGCGGAGCTGCAGGACCTTGCCCACCGCCTGCTCATTTTCGGGACCCATGTGCATGTGGGCATTGAAGATCCGGAATTCCGGATCGACTGCCTGAATGCCGCGCGATACATCCTGCCTCACATTTTATGTTTGTCCACATCGTCGCCCTTCTGGTTCGGGCGCAACACGGGGCTGCACTCTTATCGCAGCATCGTGTTCAAGAACTTTCCGCGCACCGGTGTACCGCGCATCCTGAACGGATGGGGCGACTACGCGGATCTCGTGGACACGCTCGTGAAAACGCGCAGCATTCCCGACGGATCGAAGATCTGGTGGGACGTGCGCCCGCACCACATTTACCCGACGCTTGAGTTCCGCGCCTGTGATGTGAACACGAAGGTCGACGAGGCGGTGTGCATTGCCGCGATCCTGCAGGCGGTGGTCGCCAAGATGTGGAAGCTGCGCCGCGACAACATGACGTTCCGGGTCTACGCGCAGGATCTCATTGAAGAGAACAAGTGGCGCGCCGTCCGGTGGGGACTCGGCGGCAAGCTGATCGACTTCGGCAAGAAGGAAGAGCTGCCGGCACCGGTGCTGATCCGCGAACTGGTGGAGTGGTTCCTCGACGACGTGCTCGACGAACTCGGTACTCGCAAGGAAGTCGAGTACGCGTTTCGCATCCTCGATGAAGGATCGAGCGCGCAGCGCCAGCTCGCGACGTACGCGCGAACGGGAGATCTGCGGGCGGTCGTCGACCAACTCATCCGCGAGACGGCCGAGGGGGTATGCGAGCCGTTCCTTGGTCCGCCGCTCGAGTCGGCGTACTCACGTGAGGCGGCTGTTCCGGGGTCGATGCCCACCCCGACCGCCCCATTGTCGGCGGTACGAGGGCAGTCGGTCCCGTAAGGACGCGTTACGGGTCGACGCCGATCGACGCGTACGCGCTGGCAATGCGCGCCGCCGATCCGGTACGCGTGTAGACGTCCGGTCGGCGGTCATGAAGCACGGCGGCGATCACGGCCGCCACGTCGTCGGCGCTCTGCGATTCCGGGAGCGCTCGAGAGTCGACGCCACCATGGCGGGCATTGAGGCCGAAGTCGGTGCGCACGACGCCCGGGGAGATCAGGGAGACGTGGATGTCCGGGTGC
Organism: Gemmatimonas sp.; assembly: GCF_031426495.1. Classification (NCBI taxonomy): domain Bacteria; kingdom Pseudomonadati; phylum Gemmatimonadota; class Gemmatimonadia; order Gemmatimonadales; family Gemmatimonadaceae; genus Gemmatimonas; species Gemmatimonas sp. Next base: position 72,574 of record NZ_JANPLK010000082.1, read on the forward strand.
GTTGACTGCACCTCGGTGCGGAAGTTCGCCGTGAGTGCGTTCAGGAAATGCTTGGCCGCACTGTATGCCGAGCGTTGCAGGGCGAAGGGCGCGCGCCCGAGCATAGACGAGACATTGACCACGTGTCCGCGGCCGGCGGTCATGAAGTGCGGCAACACCTCCTGCATGCCGTACAGCGCCGACTTCACGTTGATGCGCATCATGTCGTCGATGTCGTCATCGGTGAGTTCAGATGGCATGCGGGTGATGCCCTGACCCACGTTGTTCACCCAGGCATCGATCCGACCGAAGTGCGCCAACGTCTCGCGTACGATGCGCTGGACCTCGCCGCGACTTGTGACATCGGCGGTGATGGTCAGGACTGGCGATCCAGTCGCCGCAGTCAGCTCGTCGCCCACGGCTTGAAGTTCCGCGTGGCGTCGCGCGACAAGGGACAAGGCGTGCGTGGGCGCCACGTGACGCGCCAGCGCCGCCCCAATGCCGCCACTCGCCCCCGTGATAACGACCACGGGGCGATCGGAGAGAGTCGGTGTGCTCATGGTAGCAAGAGTAACGCAGGGATTCCTCTACAATCACCTCGTTAGAAATACGAATGCAGCAGCGAAGTGCGCATAGGTACTGTCCAGCTTCGCGCACGGGCGGGCGATATCCGCCGGTGCTGCTCGACTCAATCGAATCTCTTCTGCGCTCTCCACTATATGAAGTCGATGATGATGCGATCGCTGTTGTCTGTGGCCTCCCTCGCCGTGCTTGGCGCGTGTGAAGGCGAGTCGAACGCCACGGGTCCGGGTACCGGCACACCGGAGCCGGCCATCAACCAGGTGGTGTCGTTCGGTCCGCTCAACGCGAGCAGCACCGACACCCTGGTGTTCTTCAGCTTTGCGTCTGGAACCTTGGTGCCGCGCGCCGCCGACTGGGATCTGGCGTTCCGTCGCTACGAAGTGCGCTTGAACTCGCCGGCGGTTGGCGGGGCGACGAGCAAAAACGTGCTCGGCTTCGCGCTCGACAATAACAAAGCCGCCAGTGATGCGCAGGTGCTGGCGTTCACGTCGGCGGCGACGCTCGCCGACTTCGATGCAGTGCGTGTGGCGCGAATTCCTGCCGACGATCAGTTTCAGACGGATCGTCTGACGGAGAACAAGCAGGGTTACCTGAATCTGAGCGGCATTCCGACGGCCAACCCGGCGAACTATTGGAAGCTGCGTCTGGCCAACGGCACGTTCGCGGTGTTCCGCGCCACTCGCATCAAGTTTACGCAGACGTTCGCGGTCGACACGTTGTACCTCGAGTCGCGCCTGCAGACCGGCAGCACTCTCGGGGCCGTGCAGACGCTGGCGATTGCGCCAGCCAACGGCGTGCGTCAGATCAGTCTTGCCACGAATGCGGTGGTGACCGGCGCCGGCTGCAACTGGGACCTCGAGTTCAATCCCGCGGCGAACCAGCTCTCGCTCGTGCCGAACGTTGCGTGCAACGCCGGCACGTATCCAGGACCGACGTCCCCGGCCTTCGCCAACGCGACAATCGCCAGCGATGCGCCGCAGTTTGCGACGTTCCTGTCGACGTTGGTGGGTCCGATCCCGAACTCTGTGCTCGATAAGAGCGCGCCATTCCGCTACAACTTGCAGGGCAACGATCGCCTGCACGCCGCGTTCAACACGTATTTGGTGAAATCGGGCACGCGCGTCTACAAGCTCCAGATCACCGACTACTACAGCAACACCGGTGTCGCGGGCTTTCCGACGATTCGCTACGCCCGCATTCGATGAGTGCAGGACGGCGCACCGCGACGTCGATGCTGATGAAGCCGCTCGTGTGCGCGCTGATGCTGGCCGTCGTGTCTGGCGGACCGGCTCGCGCGCAGAGCGCGGTGGCGGTGCAGGGTACGGTGCTAGGGAAGACCGACGGGGCGCCGGTGTTGTCGGCCGAAGTGCGCATACCACGCACCGGAGCGCGAGTCCGCACCGATGAACGCGGCACCTTTCGCGTGGCGGCGTCGGCTGGTGATTCGATGATTGTGCGGGCGCTCGGATTCGCCGAATTGCGCACGTTGGTGCAGAGCAGCACACCGGTGGTCCGCTTGGTGGCGTTGGCCACCGTGCTCCCGGTGTTCACGACGACGATGGGGCAGCGCGTGATCCGCGCCAGCGAGTCACCGCGCAGCGTGACGGTGATCGGTCGCGAAGAACTCGATGCCGTGGCGGCGGTGTCGGCGAATCAGTTGCTGCGTCAATTGCCGGGACTTCAGGAGCTTCCCGCGCCGCCATCGAAGACATCGATCTCGATTCGTGGGTTCGACGATTCGCGCGTATTAGTCCTGGTGGATGGTGAGCCGGTGGCCGGCGCGCTCATCGAGAGTCGGGACATCGGCCGATTGAGTACCATCGCGACCGAGCGCATCGAGGTCACGAAGGGTCCCTCGAGTGTGGAATTCGGCAGCGACGCCCTGGGGGGCGTGATCAATATTGTGCAGGCGGCGCCGACGCATCGACTGAGCCTCGACGCCCTCGCGCGCGAAGGCGGACTCGGACGACAGGAATCGTCCGTGGGTGTGAGTCAGACGGTGGGGAAACTTGGCTACCGCGTGAATGGCGGGTGGCGACAGTCCGACCGCGTGACCGGATACAACGCGATCGGCTCCACGTTCAATCGCATCTACGATGTCCGCACGGACTTCCGCTATGCGCTGACCGACAAATGGGCACTGCGGCTCGATATGCAGGGCTCGCAGGAACGTCAGCGCTTCCCGGTGGATGCCGCGTTCAATGGCTTCATCGACAATCGCGGCGGGCAGGGCTTCGCCGAAGTAAGGGGTCCGCTGTTCGGCGGCAACATCCGCGCGCGCGCTTTCGAGCAGCGGTTCGTATATCAGTATCGCCAGTCGCGCGGACTGCTGCCGATCAAGGGCTCGGCCGATTCCCTCGAGCAACGGGAACGACAGGGCCGATATCTGTTGTCGTACACGCACGTGGTCGGCGCGCACGCGATCGACGTGGGCGCGCAGCGCTCGCATCGCACACTGGTGGCGCCCAAGAAGGTGACGGGAGACAGCGCCGACGAACAGGTTACCGAAGTCTTCGCGCGCGACTCCTGGACGCTCGGCAACGTGTTGATGACGGCCGGTGCGCGTCACACCAACAGTACGCTCTGGGGCAGCAGCACAAATCCGTCCTTCGGTGTGGCGTGGCAGACGTCGTCACGTGTGCGACTGCGCAGCAACGTGGCGCGAGGATTCCGCGCGCCGGGCTTCAAGGAGATCCGTTACACGTTCACGAATCCGGCCGGAGGCTATACGCTCGAGGGAAACCCCGATCTGTTGCCGGAGTCGTCGTGGAGCACGAGCGTTGGCGGCACCTGGGCGCCCAGTGCGTCGCTGTCGTTCGATGTGGAAGGGTATCGCAACGACGTGTCTGGTCTCGTCGACTGGCGGTACGAGGGTGACAACGCGGCCGGTTTTCAGACGTACCGGTATGTGAACGTTGCGCGCGCCCGCACGCAGGGAGTGGAAACCAACGCGCGCGTGAACGCGGGTGCCAACGAGGTCACGCTGGGCTACGACTTCCTGCGTGCGCGCGACCTCAACTCGGGGTTGCCGCTCAGCCGGCGCGCGTCGCACACGGCGCGACTTCGTGTGGCCCGTGAGTGGGCCGTGCGCCAGGGGCTCTCCACCGATGCCTCGGTGCGCTACACCGGGAACGCGCCGCTGGTCGGTATTCCCAGCGGCGCCCCGATTACGGGGCCATTCTCCACGGAGAGCGGTATCATCGGTCGCCAGGGGGCGTTGCTGTCAGTCGACGCACAACTGCGTCTGGCCGTGACGCGCGAATTGGAAGTGTCCGGTGGCGTGAACAATCTGCTCGATCAGCAGCCGAACTTGTGGACCCCCGCGTTTGCGCGACAGTTCTACGTGGGATTGCGGTGGCGCTGGAGCGTGGCGCCGTAAGCGTCGGAGCGTAGACGGCGCTACCGCGTCCAGATCGAGATGAGACCGCAACCGGTCCGCGCGCGCGGTCCCAGTTCATTGCCGCCTTGGGAGGCCATCGTGGCAGGAATCGTGGCTGCGCCGGCGAACACTTCGACGCCATACACCTCGCCAGGCGCGGGCAGGGTTCGCAGGTCCGGTCGTCCATCGCTTTGCACGACGCCGTTGATCGCGACGCGCAACCAGCACTCATCGTTGCGATTGCGCATCGATCGCGCGTACACGAAACCGAGGCTGTCCACGACGAGTACCGACGGGACTCGGGTCAGCATCTGCCAGAGGCTCACGGGATTGCGCCGCTCGATCTGCTCGCGCGTGATCGATGCCGTGGTCAGCCCATACGCGCGCCGCGTTTCGAAATCGGTGAAGCGATTGTTCGATCGGTTTGCGCGCACCGTGACGGTATCGAGCGATGGTGGCGCCGTGGGGTCGAGCGAGAGCTGCAGAGTGTTGCTGCCCGCGACGAACTCAGTGGCGATCGTGCCCTCCACGTAGCCGACCCGGCGCAGATGCACGGTGGCGACGCCGGGTTCGAGATCACCAACCGTGGCCTCGCCAACGTGATTCGTGCGTACCGCGACCTCACGACCGGCGATCGTGCGCACCACGGCCAGCACATCGCCCAGCGGTCGTTCCTCGGCGTTGTACGTGCGCAGCAGCAGCGACGCAGTCCGCGAGACGCGGAGGCCTACGTCGGCGGCGGCGAGGGCATCCATTGCGGCGATGCGGAACAGCGTGTCGATCGTCCCGACGCCGGACATGACGCGGAGCTGCAGCGGGGTATCGCGGGGAACGCCGCACACGCGCCACTGCCCGAGTGAGTCACTGGTGGTGCTCACGACGTCCTCGCTGAAACTCACGCGGTCGGCGGCGGTGGCGATGTTGCGCATGGCGCGTAGGCGCACCGTCGCACCGGGCACTTCGCGACCACTGGAGTCGCGCACCGTGCCGCGCAGAAAGCTTTGCGCGCGTCGTACCACGTCGGCGCTGCAGACGGCGCGCAGCAGCTCGGTGGAACTGGGCAGCGTCATCTGAACGAGTCGACCGTCGACGCCGACTTCGATATCGTGCTCTCGGGCGAGCACACCGAGTGAGTCCATCAGCGCCGTGCGCACCTGCAACCGGTATTGTCCGGGTAGGATCGGTTCGACACGGCCGATGCCGACACTGTCCGTGCGTAGCGCGTAGTCCGTGCCCGTGAGCACGGCGAACGCGCCGCTGATCGTGTGTCCCGGCACGGACGGTCCCGTTGCGCGGCGCAGTTGTACGGCGAGCTGGGCGCCTTCACCACGGAAGAGCGTGCGCTCGCCCTGCGTGACGCGGAGGACTTCGCCGCCACTGACCTGCAGCGCGCGGACGACGACGCCGGATGTGGTGATGAGCACGCGCCGCCGCCCGACGGAGGTTTGATTGTCTCGGCGCGCGAGGATCGGCATGCGGACATGCCAGCGCTGCACCATCCACTGTCCCGCGCCGAGCCGGAGAAACTCCACCGTTCCGCCGGGGCGCGCGCGCTCGACGAAGGCGGGCAATCCGGTATAGCGATACTCGATGCGACGCAGCTCACTGCTGGCGCGATCGAGCCACAGCACACCTGTGATGTCGCGCCGCCGGTCGTTGTCACTGACCGGGCGAAATGCGACCCCGATCTGCTCGGGCGCGGAATCGGTGGGCGGTTCGAGGCGGAAGCAGTGCCCGTTCGTGAACGCGTCGGAAAGCATCACCTCGGCATCGGGGGCGTGGTACACCGTGCCGTCGTCACGATCCACGACGTAGCCATGGGTGGCGAGCGATTCAGCCGGCGCGCTGCGAAATGCGCGTGTCGTGACACTGCGCGTGGTGCGCACCGACTGTTCGCGCACGCGCACGCCCGCGCTATCGAGCGTGCGGTCGTATTCGATCCACTCGGCGTTCAACGGACTGTCGGACGAGGCCAACTGCGATGCCATCAGCGCCTTGCGCCCCTCCTCCCATACACGCGCCACGAGTTGTCCATCGGCGCTGCTGGTGCGGCAGTCATCGCGTCCGCGAACGGACACCGTGGGCAGGGCTACGGATGCTCCGGTCAGCATGAGCTGCAGCGGCGGCAGCTCGCTGGCCGCGCTCTCGAATGGTCCAACGGTCGGGCCGTCCGTTGGGGAAAAGCCCACGCGGAGCGCGCGCAGTCGATAGCGCGCACCCGGTGCCGGCAGCTGAAACCGAAAGGCGCCGCGCGCGTCGGAGAGAGTTCGCGCCAGGACCTGTCCGGTGCTGCTCTCGAGCACGACGATGACGGCTGCGGCTGGTGTGCTCCCATCGCTGGCGAGTACGGACCCGCGCACCAACTGCGCGTGCAGCACAGCGGGCGTGCTGCTGACGTAAAGGGCAGCGGCGACTACACCGACCGAACGGACGAGGCGGCCCAAGCAGAGCATAGTAGGAAATGCCTCTCCGCGAGCGGATCGGCAAGGGGGCACGGTCCGGTGCGCCGGACTCAGCGCGGCGGAATGACCTCGTCGAACAGCGCGTTGTCGGAGAGCGCCATCGGGCGGAGCAACTGCCGAGCGATGGCCTCCGGGAACTCATGCACGTTGATGCCGTGCGTGTCGCCGATATCGGCTTCCGTTTCCGAGAGGTCGACCGTGAGACCCGGGCCGACCCCATGCACGTGCCCCACGAACGAGCGCGAGGCGCCGGTGCGGCGATGCGCGAGCGTCACTCGCCAGGGGGCGTGAGGCGGCGCCTCGTGTGCGGCGGGCGTATGTGGTGCGGCGTCGTGCGGTGCGACCGTGACATCGAAGATGGCGATACGCGGCGTGGCGATCCCCACGGAGGCGCAGGCGATCGCGCTCGCCGCCGCACAGGTCGTCGCATCGCGGTGCGGCATGGCCTCGCGCACGAACAGTTCACTGGCGCTGCCGGCGTTCGGCGCGCCGCTCGTCGCGGGCGCGAGCCACTGCACGAATTCGGGCATGAGCCGCGACGCGTGGCCGGACAGTTCGATGGAGCGCGCGGCGTAACGAAGCACCTGGCGCACTTCGATGCGATCAACGTCGTCGAAGAACCACGCGCATGACGTGAAGGTCCGCATCGTTGCCCGTTCGAGCTCGAGCAGTTCGCGGGCGCGCTGCACTTGGTGCTCCGACGCATCGGCTGGCAACTCGCGCCGAGCGAACTGTTCGAGCGCGGCTCCATCCTGCGCGACGACGTCACCGTACCGATCGCGCACCTCCCAGGGATCGTCGCGGAACAGCGTACGCCCCTCCTGTTCGAATACCTCATGCGCGTGATACGAGACCCGCTCGATGGCCGCTCGGAGCGGTCCGCGCCACTGCTGTGCCGGCGGCTTGCTGCCATCGAGGCGGCAGCCACAGTTGCTGCGCCACCGCTCCACTCCGTGGGCGCAACTCCAGGCACTCGGCGAGACCAAGCGCACGTCGGTCGTGGGCGGAGACATCGCCACCAACGCCGCGCTGTTCGTGACGCGGGAGCTCGACTGCTGCACCACCATCGACAACGCTTCGGTGAGCGTGGAGTCACCGCTCTTGTGATGATGTCCAAACGTTTCGCCGTCGGTGGCCAGCGTCGTGCAGCGATCGAAGGGCGTATCCCCGGCGTCGCGATAGGGTGTGAGCCGCTGCGCCAGCGCGGGGGCATCACGCAGCAGCCCGCCGAAGGCGACATCGCCGGCCAATGCACCGTCGTAGGGCACGATCGTGAGGGTGCGACCCGACGCGCCTCGCCAACGCACCGGCATGCCGCTGCCGTCGTGACCCTGCACTTGATACGGGGCCAGAATCGTGAAGGCGATGCCCTCCTTGGCCACGGCATCGAGGGTGTCTTCATCGGCCGCGCACTCGGGCAGCCACATGCCCTCCGGTTCGCGATGGAAGCGCCGACGGAAGTCACGAATGCCCCAGCGGATTTCGGTGGTACGCTCGCGCGGCGAGGCGAGTGGGAGAATCACATGATGATACGGCGCGGCGATCGCGTTGCCGTGGCCCCACCGGCGCACGCTCGCCGCATCGCCCTCCTGCATCGCCCGCATAGTGTCCGGCGCTTCCGCGTCGAGCCATTCACAGAGGGTGGCCCCCACGTCGAACGAACACCACGCATACAGATTCACCACACGCGCGATGCCGGATCGTGCGTCAGGATCGCGCGCGGCGGCACGCCGGTCGCGCAGATGCGCCTCGGCGGCGGCGAGGCGCGCGTAGCACTCCCGATTGATGCGCGTATTCCAATCGTGATCGGGCGCGGCTGACGGCTCCGTCGGGACCACCTCGAGCCAGGGATCTTCGCGCGGCGGCTGGTACAGGTGATGATGAATGACGATCGAATGCATCAGCGGCGCTGCTTGGCGATCTCGATTGCCTGCTGATACACCTGCGCATATCGCTCGGCCGAGCGCTCCCAGCCGAAATCCTGCGTCATGGCGGCGCTCATGCGTGGAGTCCAGGCGCTCGGGTCGGCGAAACGCGCGAGGGCGCGGGAAATCGCCCGATCGAGCGCCGCCGGCTGAAATGCGTCAAAGAGAAATCCGGTGATATCGTCCTGCACGGTGTCCGCGATGCCACCGACACGGCGCCCGATCGGCAGGGAGCCGTAGCGCTGCGCGCGCATCTGCGTGAGGCCGCACGGTTCATACTGCGACGGCATGAGGAACATGTCGGCACCGGCCATGAGGCGATGCTCGAGCCGGTCGGTGAAGTTGAGCTGAACGCCGACGTGCTGCGGCCGCGCCTTCGCCAGTGCTAACAGCGCGCGTTCGTACTTGGCCTCGCCGGCGCCGAGAAAGACGAACTGCGCGTCGAGGGTCCAGATGAGCTGAGAATTCAGAATGAGGTCGAGGCCCTTCTGGGTGACCATGCGTCCGGTCAGTCCGAACAACGGAATGCGCTTGCGCTGTGGCAGGCCGAACGAACGCTGCAGCGCCGCTTTGCACTTCGCCTTGTTCGCGGTGTCGGCACGCGAGTAGTTGGCGGTGATCTGATCGTCGGTGGCTGGATTCCAGAGCGACTGGTCGATGCCGTTCGTGATGCCCGTGAAGCGCGGGCCCAGCCACTGAAACACCTCCTGAAGACCGAAGCCGCCACCTGGCGTACGCAGCTCCTGCGCGTGCGTCGGGCTCACGGTCACGACCATGTCGGCGAACGTCAGTCCGCCTTTCAGGAAGTTGAGGCGGTCATACCACTCGAGATGCCGGAAGTTGTACACCTCGGGTGGAATGCCGCAGTCGTTCAACATCGACGCCGGAAAGTGGCCCTGGTAGCCGGCGTTGTGCACCGACAGCACCGTCGGCGTCTCGGCGAAGCGTGCCTTGAGGTCGCCGTACGTGCGCATGTACATGAGCGCCAGCGACGTGTGCCAGTCGTGCGCGTGCACTAGCACGGGACCGGCGATCAGTCGCGGAATGGCATCGAGTACGGCACGCGAGAAGAGCGCGAAGCGTCGCGCGTTGTCGACATAATCGCGGCCGCCCTCGCCGTACAAGCCGGCGCGGCTGAACGCCGACGGAATATCGACGAACACCACCTTCGGACCGGCAGGCGGCTGCACTTCACGGAAGAAGCGCACTTCCTCACTACGGAATCCCAGCTCGACTTGGATCGGACGGCCGAGCGGGGCGAGGTCAGGCGCATGGTCGCGCACCGAGCGATAGAGTGGCACGAACACGACCACGTTCGCACCACCCTTCACCTGGTAGTTGGCCAACCCCATCACGGCCTCGGCCAGCCCACCCGTACGCGCGAACGGACTGTACTCCGACGTGAGATGCACGATCGTCGGTGCTCCACCCTCGGGGGCCCGGATCACGGGCGACCCGAAGCTGGGCGTGGGCATGGCTGGGGATGTCATTGACTGAGTGTTACGCGATTGGTGGATCGTCGGGCAGGGCGTCACCCAGGATCGATGGCGCATAGTAGGCACGCGCGTACTGCTCCACCATGCGTCGCGCCGTGAACTGCTGACCGGCCACACGGATGGAGTGCTTCATCGTGGCTAGCCAACGACGCGGAAGATCATTCTTGTCCACGTCGTAGTAGCGCGGCACCACCTCCTGCTCCAGCAACTCGTAGAGACGGTTCGACGTGCTGACGCCCGCCTCGTCGTCTTCTTCGGGCGTGATCGCCCAGCCATTGTTCCCCTCGTAGCCTTCCTCCCACCAGCCGTCGATCGTGGAGATCTGCGGCACGCCGTTGAGCGCCGCCTTCATGCCACTCGTGCCCGAGGCCTCGAGCGGCACGCGCGGCAGATTCATCCACAAGTCCACGCCCTGCACGAGCAGGTGCGCGAGGTGCATGCCGTAGTCCTCCACGAAGGCCACGCGGCCTTCGAAGCGCGGATCACGGGTGAAGTGATACACGTTCTGCAGCACCTGCTTGCCCGGATTGTCGGCCGGATGCGCCTTGCCGGCGAAGACGATCTGCACCGGTCGCTGCACGTTCGTGACGAGCTTCCGCAGCCGCTCGACATCGCGGAATATCAGGTCGGCGCGCTTGTAAGTGGCGAAGCGACGCGCGAAGCCGATGGTCAGCGTTTTCGGGTCGAGCAGCGTGCCGGCGCCGACGAGCTGCGTGGCCTCGATCTGCCGTCGCGCGAAGGCGCTGCGGGCTTCTTCACGCACGAGGCGCATGAGCGTGTGCTTGAGGCGCGAGTGCGTGTGCCACAGCGCCTCGTCGTCGAGCGTGAGCACCTGTTCCCAAAGGGCGGGATCATTGCTGTGTCCCCACGCCGGTCCGAGGTGATCGTCGAGCAGCTTCATGATGGGATTGGCCATCCACGTCGCTAGGTGCACGCCGTTCGTGACGTGACCGACGGGGATGTTCTCGGCCTCGCGACCGTTCCAGAGCGAGCGGCTCATGTGGCGCGTCACGATGCCGTGGCGACGCGACACGGCGTTCACGCGACGCGAGAGGCGCACCGACGCGGCGGTCATGTGGTACACGCCGGTACCCGACTCCGGCATGTACCCGATGCGCAAGAAGGTCTCGGCGTCGATCCCCATCTCGTTCCAGAATCCTTGGGCACACTCACGCACTTCGTTCACGCCGAAGTGGTCGTGGCCCGCCGGCACCGGGGTGTGCGTGGTGAACACACTGCGATTGCGCACGCGCTTCACGGCGTCGGCGAACGACACGCCCTGCTGGCAGAGCTCGCGCACGCGCTCAACCATCATGAATGCCGCGTGCCCTTCGTTGGCGTGCCAGGCGGCGGGCGCAATGCCGAGCGCACGAAGCGCGCGCACGCCGCCAACGCCCAACAACCATTCCTGCCGGAGACGCATCGCGGGGCCACCCGAGTACAGCTTCGAGAGCAGCGGCCGGTCGTCGGGATGGTTCTCCGGGAGATCGGAGTCGAGCAGATACACGGGCACGCGACCCACCTGCATCTTCCAGACGCGGATGTTGATATCGCGACCGAACGTGTTCACCGTCACGAGGTGCTTCTCCCCGTCCTTGCCCGGCAGCGGCACGATGGGCACCGCATTGAAGTCGATCGCGTCGTTCGAGTCTTCCTGCCAGCCGTCCACGCGGATATGCTGATCGAAGTACCCCTGCCGGTACAGAATGCCGACCGCTACCAGCGGGATACCAAGATCCGACGCCGTCTTCAGGTGGTCACCGGCCAGCACACCGAGACCGCCCGAGTAGATCGGCACGGAGTTGTGCACGCCGAACTCGGCGCAGAAATAGGCGACCGGCTGACCGCGCAGCTCGGGGAAGGTGCGGGCATACCAGGTGTGTTCGTCCGACCGTTCCGAGGCCAGCCATTGCATGGCGCGGTCGTAGCGCGCACAAAAGACCGCGTCGTCGGAGAGCTGCACGAGACGGGCCGGATCGACCAGCTGGAGCAGGCGGATCGGGTTATGGCGCAACCGATGCCAGAGGCTTTCGTCAATCTCCTTGAAGATCATCCGCGCGTCGCGATTCCAGCTCCACGCCAGATTGTGCGCGAGATGGGTGAGTCCCGCGAGCCGGCCCGGCAGTGGGGCAGGTTCGGGGACGGGCGGGGCGGGCGGCGCTTCGACAGGTGCGGTCATATCCACGGGAACACGGGACGTAAAAGCGACCCGGTATGGTCGCGTCAGGACAAGCGAAGTGAAAACTAGGTGGATGCGTACCGGTGTGGACAGGTGAACCGGCCCGAAGTAGTGTGCGGATGTGCCCCTCGATGACCTCTCGAGAGTAGGACCGGGGCGTCCGATTGGTCTCATATTCCAGCTGCAACATGCCGCCACTGCGCACCCGTTCCGCTTCGCGGTCCACCGCGATCGACGTTTTCAAGTTTGGCGGGGCCTCCTTGGCCGATGCGGCGGCCGTACGCCACGCGATCGACTTGATCGTCGAACCGCGTCCGAGTCGCGTGGTGACCGTGGTATCGGCGCTGGCCGGGGTCACCGACGCGCTGCTGGCGATCGCCGAGGCGGCGCGCGTCGGGGATGTCGATGCGGTCGATGAGCAGGTCACGACGTTGCACCAACGACACGCGGCCGTGGCTACCGGCATCATCGGCAACGCCAGAGTACGGGCTTGCCTCCTCCGCGAACTCGACGCGGCATTCGAGGAGGTACGCACCCTCGGGTACGGTGTGGCTAGCCTGCGCGAGCTGACGCCGCGCACCACGGACTTCCTCTTGGTGCGCGGTGAGCAGCTCTCGGCACGACTCCTCGTGGCTGGCCTGTTGGCGCGCGGCGCGAAGGCGGAGTACGTGGAAGCCGCCACGCTCATTCGCACTGACGGCGTGTTCGGTGGAGCGTTTCCCGATCTGGTGGCCACCGATCGCGAGGTTCGGGCGCAACTGCGCCCGTTGCTGAAGCGGCGGGTGCTCCCGGTGGTGCCCGGCTTTGTCGGGGGCACGACTGACGGCGCTCTGGTCACGCTGGGGCGCGGTGGCAGCGATCTCACGGCCACGGTGCTGGGACGTTCGCTGCGCGCCGAGCGGATCACCCTCTGGAAGGACGTGCCGGGGCTGATGACGACCGACCCGCGCCTGGTGCCCACGGCGCGCATCGTGCCGCAGCTCAACGTGCGCGAAGCGGCCGAACTGGCGTACTACGGCGCCAAGGTGCTGCATCCGCGCGCGCTCATTCCCCTGGCGCGGGTGCGCGTGCCCGTGTTCGTGCGACCGTTTGCTGACCCCACGGCTCCGGGCACCGAGATCTCGGTGCGGCACACGCTCACGCGGTATCCCGTGAAGGCGCTCTCGATCGTGCGCAGTCAGTCACTGGTCACGGTGACGGGCAATGGCATGCTTGGTGTTCCCGGTATCGCCGCCCGCACCTTTGCGGCCTTGCAACAGGCGGGCATTTCCGTGACGCTGATTTCGCAGGCCTCGTCGGAGCACTCCATCTGTTTGTGCGTGCCGGCCGAACGTGGTGCCGAGGCGCGCGTGGCCTTGGAGAAGGCATTTGCGCTCGAACTCTCGCGGCGTGAACTCGAAGGCATGGACGTACAGCGCGGTATGGCGACGTTGGCCGTGGTGGGACTCGGCATGGCCGGTTCGCCGGGCATCGCGTCGCGCATGTTTACATCGCTGTCCAACGCGCGCGTGAACATCGTGGCGATCGCGCAGGGTTCGAGCGAGCTGAATATTTCGGTGGTGATCGCGGAGCCCGATGCCGAAGCCGCCGCGCAGGCGGTGCATGATGAGTTTCAGCTCGACAAGATCGGTGGCGGCGGATTGCGCGAAGAAGACCGTCTCGACGTGGTGCTGATGGGCGTGGGGCTGATCGGGCGTGAGCTGCTGCGGATGCTGCCGCGGGTGCGGCGGCGCGTGAAGCCGACCATCGTCGGCCTCATCGATCGCAGCGGGTTCGTGTTCGAACCGAATGGTCTCACGGCCCGACAGTTGGCGAGCTACGCGAAGGCCAAGGAGTCTGGCGGGGCGTTGGCCACGATGAACGGCGGGCAGAAGGCTACCGCGGCCGAGGCGGTGGCGTACATCGGCTCGCACGCGCTGGCGCGTCCGGTGCTGGTGGACGTCACGGCGCACGAAACGCTGCCGGCGATTCGCGCCGCGATTGTGGCCAACATGGATATCGTGATGGCCAACAAGCGGCCACTATCGGCGCCGCGTGCCGAGGTGGCGTCGCTGCGGGCGCTGGCCGCGAAGCACGGCGCACGCCTGTTGCACGAAACCACGGTGGGTGCCGGATTGCCTGTGATGGACAGCTATGCCAAGCTCGTGGAAACAGGCGACAAGGTGCTGCGCATCGAGGGATGTACGTCGGGGACGTTGGGGTTCCTGCTCACCGAAATCGGCAAGGGCCGCGCGTTCAGCGAGTCGCTGCGCGATGCGATGTCGCGCGGCTTCACCGAACCCGATCCTCGCGATGACTTGTCGGGCATGGACGTTGCCCGCAAGGCGCTCATTCTGGCGCGCATGATGGGCTTCGGCGGTGACCTGAAGGATGTGACCGTCGAGTCTTTGGTCCCGGCCGCGTATCGAAAGATGCCGTTGCCGAAGTTTCTGGAGTCGCTGGCGGCGCAGGACGCGGCATGGACCGCCCGTTTTGCGACGGCCACCAAACAGGGGCGCGTGTGGCGTTACGTGTTGAACGCGTCGCCGCGGAAAGTGGTAGTCGGGTTACGTGCGGTGCCGCTCACACATCCACTGGCGGGGTTGCGCGGTACCGACAATCAGATCGTGTTCACCACCATGCGATATCGTGAGCATCCTCTGGTGATCACCGGCCCGGGCGCTGGTCCGGCCGTCACCGCCGCCGGTGTCCTCAACGATATCCTTCAGCTTACGCCATCATGACCACGCCGATGTCTCATCCTCTACCGGCGAACGCGGTGTTCCTGCCCGCCGGTGTCACGGGACTGCCGGCGGGCGCCGAACGCAGCGTGCAGCGATGCGCGGCATGCGGGCATCTGCTGTCGCCACTCAATGCGGCGCCGGATTGTCCGACCTGTGGAGGCTTGCTCGAGATCATCCATCGCGCGCCGGTGGATGAATTCGAGGCGCCGCTCTCGGCCAACGCCATCAAACACCGATTCTCGCAGCACTGCTGTGCGATGCCGATGGGTCACGCATCGGGGGTGTGGCGCTTCGAGTCGATCGTGATGCCCGGCGCCGGCGAGGCGATCGTGAGTCATCCCGAGGGAAATACGCCGCTGCTGTCGCGGCCGGCGATCTCGAAGTACACGGGCTGCGACGGCTTGCTGATCAAGCATGAAGGACACAATCCCACCGGTTCGTTCAAGGATCGCGGCATGACCGTGGGCACCACGCAGGCGGTGCGCATCGGTGCCAGCGCCGTGGCCTGTGCCAGCACTGGCAACACCTCGGCGGCCTTGGCGTCGTACGCTGCGCAGGCTGGCATTCCCGGACTGGTGTTCGTGCCGGCAGGCAAGATCGCGCTGGGCAAGCTGGCGCAAACACTGTCGTACGGCGCGCGTACGCTGCTGGTGAAGGGCGACTTCGACGAATGCTTGCGGCTTGTGCAGCAGGCATCTCGAGAACTCGGGATCTATCTGCTGAATTCCATCAATCCGTGGCGCGTGGAAGGACAGAAGACCATCGTGTTCGAGATGCTGCAGCAACTGGGTTGGAACGCGCCCGACTTCATCGTGTTGCCGGCCGGCAACTTGGGGAACACGGCAGCGTTCGGCAAAGCGTTGCGTGAAGCGAAGGCGTTGGGGCTGATCGACAAGATGCCGCGCATCGTGAGCGTGCAAGCGGCGGGAGCGGCGCCGTTCGCGCGCGCTTATCGCGAAGACTTCGCCACGCGGTATACGGTACACGCGGAAACGATCGCGACCGCTATTCGCATCGGCGATCCGGCCTCCTGGGATCGCGCGGTGCGGGCGATTCGCGAAACCGATGGCCTGGTGATTTCGGCGACCGACGACGAGATCATCGATGCCAAGGTCACGATCGACGGGGCTGGTGTCGGATGCGAGCCGGCCAGCGCGGCCAGCGTGGCGGGCGTGCGGCAACTGGTGCGCAGCGGTATCATCCGAGGCGGAGACACCGTGGTGGCGGTGCTCACTGGACATGTACTCAAGGATCCCGGCATGCTCGTCGAATTGCATCAGCGCCAGGATTACCCACGCGCCAACCGCCCCATTGAAATCGATGCCACGGTGAGCGCGGTGGAAGCGGTCTTGCGGAGCACGCGCGAGCGTGCCTCATGACCCCCGTCGGGATGCATGCGTTGGCGTCGCCGCGACGCACACTGGTTGCCGGCGCCGCGCGGCCGCTCGGTGTGGAGTTGGTACGTCAGTGTCTCATTCGCGGTGACAAGGTGTACGCCGCTGCGCGCAATCCGGCGCGGGTGCCGGTGTTGGCGGATCTGCGCGCCGAGTACGGTGGGTTGGAACTGATTGCACTCGATCCTGCCGACCCGTCGTTGGTGGCCGACGCGGTGCCGGTACTCGAGAGTCTGACCGATACGCTCGATCAGCTCATCATCGCGCCGGCCGAACCCGGGCCGCATGAGAAGCTCGCCGACAGTGAGCGCGACGAAGTGCTCGCGACGCTGTCCGGCACGGGCCTCACGGAGCACTACCGGCGTCACGCGGTGGCGCCGCTGCTCTTGGTGCGCACGCTGCTGCCGTTTCTGGCCAATCGCGACGGGGCGCGTGTGCTGGTGGTGAGCAGCTGGCTCGGCTCATTGGCCGGCAAGACACAGGGCGGTGACTACGCGACCTGCGCGAGCGGCGCCGCGTTGCACATGCACATGCGCGCGCTGGCGCATGACCTGAGTGACGAGCGCATCGTGCTCATGCTGGGAAATCCGGGCCATTTCGCCACCACGCCCGACGGCCCCACGTTTCGCGTGCCGATCGATGAAGCGGCGATCGGTCTGCTGAGTCAGATGGAACGGTTGCCGCGTGAGCGGACCGGAAGCTTTCTGGATTGGACAGGGGCGGAGCGGGCGTGGTGAGGACGCGGTGGAGCGCTTCGCTGTTGGTGTGCCTGGTGATCGGTTCTCGAGCCGAGGCGCAAGCATCGCCGAGTCATACGGGAGCGCGCCGGGCCGGACTCGATGTGGTGCACTACGAGTTCCGCGTCGACTTTCCGGCGCGCGCGTGGCCTGACACGATCCGGTTTGTGGCGACGACCACCGCGGCGCGCCGCGATGCGATGTCGCTCTCGCTCGATCTGGCCGCCGCGATGCACGTGGATTCCGCGCGTGTCAACGGGGCGCCGGTGGCCTTCACGCGCCCCGGCGACAGCGTCCGGGTGGCGTTGCCGAATGGCAGCAACGACACGGTGCGCGTGGCGGTGTTCTACCATGGCTTGCCGTCCGATGGCCTCATCGTTCGTCGCGATACGTTACTCGGCTGGACGGCCTTCGGTGACAACTTTCCCGACCGCGCCCGGCAGTGGCTGGCGACGGTCGATCATCCCTCGGACAAGGCGCTGGTGGACTGGATCGTGCGCGCGCCGCGAACGCATCGCGTGATCGCCAATGGCGAGCTAGTGGAAGAGACGCCGGAGAATGGTCCCGCCGACGCGCGCCTCGTGCGCACGCATTGGCGGACCGCGCGGCCGATCTACACCGGGCTGATGGTGATCGGCGTGTCGCCATTTGCCGTGCTCGAATTGGGTGAGACCGCGTGCCATCTCGCCGAGCGGGCGGGGTGCGTGCGCCAATCCGTGTGGACAAGCCCCGACCGTCGTGCCGCCATGCCAGGGAGTTTCGCGCGCGCCGGGGAGATCGTCACGCTCTTCTCGACGCTGGTGGGTCCGTTCCCGTACGAGAAGCTGGCGCATGTGGCATCGTCCACGCGCTTCGGCGGCATGGAGAATGCCAGTGCCATCTTTTACGACCAGCGGTTGTTCAGGCCGGGAGCGCTCGCCGAGTCACTGATCGCGCACGAGACCGCACATCAGTGGTTTGGGGATGCGGTCACGACGCGTGAATGGCCACACGTGTGGCTCTCGGAGGGCTTCGCCACCTACTTCGCCGCCCTGTGGACCGAGCACGCGCATGGCGACAGCGCGTTCCTGACCGAGATGCGCGAGATTCGCGCGAAGATGTTGAAGTCGCCGATAACGGTGGAGAAGGCC
Organism: Gemmatimonas sp.; assembly: GCF_031426495.1. Classification (NCBI taxonomy): domain Bacteria; kingdom Pseudomonadati; phylum Gemmatimonadota; class Gemmatimonadia; order Gemmatimonadales; family Gemmatimonadaceae; genus Gemmatimonas; species Gemmatimonas sp. Next base: position 90,560 of record NZ_JANPLK010000082.1, read on the forward strand.
GTGATTGATACCACGCTCGACGATCTGTCGCGCGTGCTGAACACCAACGTGTACGAGAAGGCCGGCTTCACGCTGCACATGCTGCGCCGTGAGATCGGTGACTCCGCGTTCTTTCGCGGGATCCGCGCGTACTATGCGGCGCATCGTCACGGGAATGCGCTCACGGCTGACGTGCAGCAGGCATTCGAACGCGCGTCGTCACGCCGGCTCGATTGGTTCTTCGATCAGTGGATGCGGCGTCCCGGATACGCCGACGTGGACGCTTCGTGGTCGTGGAACGAGCAGACGCGTCGACTCCACGTGACGGTGCTCCAAGGGACACGCTTTGCCCCGTACCGGCTGTCGCTCGCGGTCGATATCACCACGGCGAACGGCACGGTGAAGCGTGTGCGCGTCAGGGTGCCGGCGTTGCGTACGTCAACGATGACGGTTCCCATAGCGCTTTCGGTGAAGCCGAGCGCCGTACGCTTTGACGGGGACGTGTCGCTGCTCGGAGTACTGCGCCAATGACGAAGCCGCTCCGCTACGTCGAGATGCCCGCGGCGCCGGCGCTCTCCAGGATTGTCGCGACGTATTGGGGCTTCAGTATCCGGGAGCTGCCACATCCTGGATTCACGCATCACGTCTGGCCGGATGGGTGCGCCACGTTAGCGATCTGCACCGTGCCCGACGGCGCGTCGGTGGCGGCGCTCGTTGGGGCGTCGGTCACCGCGTCGAGCGTCGCGGTGCATCCAGGAGAGCAATACTGGGGCGTTCGATTTCGGCCCGAAGCCGGTGGTGCGTGCTGCGGGCGCAGCGCGCAGTCCCTGCGTGATCGACGGTTTGATGCACGAGATGTGTTCGGCCCCGTACTGACGCCGCTGATTCAGGCGCTGGCCGATTTTCGCGACGCCGACGACTCGAGCGCGGTCGCTACGACGTTCGATCGCTTCCTGCTCGACACGGTTGGGGTAGACCGGCCGCTGGACGCGCTCGTTCAACGCGCCGTAGACGCGATCGTCGCCGAGGACGGCACAGGGCTGATCACCGACATGGCCGTGCGGCTTGGCGTCACCGTGCGCCAGCTCCAACGTCGCTTTCGTGCCGCGACCGGTTTGACACCCAAAGAGTACGCCAGCATTCGGCGAGGGCGCGCCGCCTTGAAACGGCTAGTCGTCCCCGAGAACGGAGGCCTTCAGCCAGGGCTGGCGCAGGTGGCATTCGACTCCGGATACGCCGACCAAGCACATCTTGCCCGTGAGGTCGGTCGACTCACGACCCTGACGCCAACCATGCTGGCCGAACGACTGGACGACATCGCGCACGATCATCTCGTGGACTGACGCTGTCGCATTTGTTCAAGACCCGTCGACGTGCTGGACGTACTGTGAAATGGAACCGTTCGATCATTCCCTTCGGAGCGCGTCGATGACCCTACCTATGTCCCTGGCACGACCGGTCGTGCGCTCAGCCGTTGCCGGCCTGATGTTGCTCGCCGTGTTCCCTCAGGCGTTGCGTGCGCAGGCGCCGTCGACGGCTGGTGCCGATACGGCTCGAGCGAGGCTTGCCCCGCTCACGTGGCTGGTCGGCGAGTGGAGCGGCCCCGCAACCGTCACCTCGGGTGGGCGGACGTTCACGCTCACCCAACGGGAAACGGTTGAAGCCGCCGCGAATGGCACCGTGCTGATGATTCGGGGCCGCGGGAGTATGAAGGACGCCTCGGCGGTGGAACGCGAAGTGTTCCAAGCGGCCGGCTTGTTGACGTATGACGTGGGCACGCAGCGTTTCACCTGGGTGTCCAGCGGCGGGAGCGGCTACCTCGGCATCACAGAGGCCTCGGTCAACGGCACGTCCTTTGTGTGGAAGCTGGCGGACCGCGGGAACGTCCGGTCGAGATTCACCATCACGCAGACGCCTGAAGACGCGTGGTATGAGGTGGGGGAGGAGTCTACAGACGGCGTGGTCTGGACGCGTACGATCGAGATGCGGCTGACGAAGCGCTGAGGGCGCAGCGCGTTGCGAGCTGCGGTCACTCTGGCGCACCTGGAAATCCGGCCGCACGTTAGGGTGGATTCCGAGTTCGCCCCTCAACTCCGCCCCTCATGCGTCTCGCCTGCCGACTGCTGCTTGGGTCCGCGTCTGCCGCGGCCCTCCTCGCCCCGACGCTCCTGTGGGCCCAAGCCCCCGAGCCGGTCAAGTTCGCGCGCTACGCCCACGTCGCGAACGACGGCGCCATCGCATTCACGTATCAGGACGACATCTGGTTGGCCGACGCCGACGGGGCCAATCCGCGCCGACTGACGGCACACGTGGCGCGCGATATCATGCCCCGTTTCTCGCCCGACGGACGCTGGATCGCGTTTACGAGCAATCGGTTGGGCAACAACGATGTGTACGTGATGCCCGCGTCCGGAGGAGAGCCGAGGCAGCTGACGTGGCATTCCGGCGACGACCAGGCGCTGTACTGGACACCCGACGGACGCGAGATCGTGTTCACGAGCGCCCGAGGTGAACATCCGTTCGGGTCCCCGCTGTACCGCGTGACGCTCGATGGGTCGGTACCGCGCGCGATGTCGATGGATTTTGGTCGTTCCGGCATGATCAAGCAGGATGCCACCAAGATTGCGTTCAATCGCACCCTGCCCAGCTATTGGCGCAAAGGCTATCGCGGGAACAGCAACGCGGATATCGCGGTGCAGGATCTCAAGAGCGGCGAGATCACCGAGCTGACCGACACCGACGTGAAGGGGTACCAGTCGGCGGTGCACGACGTGCACCCGATGTGGGGCGCCGACGGCATGATCTACTTCGCGTCGGAACGCGACGGGACCTTCAATATCTGGCGCGTACCTCCCACGGGAGGCGCGCCGCAGCAGGTCACGAAGCACAAGGAAGACGGCGTGCAGTTTCCGTCGATCTCGCCGGACGGTCGTCATCTGATCTACGAGAATGACTTCGAGCTGTGGACGCTCGACGTACCCAGCGGTGTACCGAAGAAGCTGGCGCTTCGGATGGCCTTCGATCCGAAGGAAAATGACATCGACATGATGTCGACCACCAACCGTGCCGACGGCTTCGCGCCGTCACCGTCGGGCGACTATCTCGCGGTGGATTTTCACGGCGAGATCATGATCGTGCCCACCGAGTCTGGGGTGGGTGAGCGCACGCAGGTGACCAGTTCTCCGTGGCGTGAGCGGTCGCAGGTCTACAGCCCGGATGGACGACGCCTCGCCTATATCTCCGACGAATCGGGCGACGAGGAAATCTGGATCTATGATCTCGCCACGGCGCAGCGGCGCAAGGTGACCGCGCAAGAGTCGATCAAGGCCGATCTGAGCTGGGCGCCGAATTCGCAAAAGCTCGCGTACACCGGAGCCAATCGCTTGTGGGAAGTGGATGCCGCCGGTGGTGCGCCGCGCGAGTTGGCCTTCAACCAAGCCGGCGGATTCACCATCGGGTCCTGGGCCAGCGATGGTAACGCGCTCAGCTATGTGAAACGCGACGATGATCAGAATGCCGATGTATTCGTGTTCGATATCCGCACGAAGAAGGAAGTGAACGTGACGCGCAATCCGTTCGCCGACGGGAACGGTATGCTCACGTCGGATGGTCGGCATGTGGTGTTCACGTCGTCGCGCGACGGCGGCGTGTCACAATTGTTCGTCGTGTCGTTGGCGCGCCTGACCGAAGATCCCAATGATCCGCTCGTGCGCGAACGTCAGCGTCGGGCGGCGGGTGCCGGCGCTGCTGTCGGTGCCGGCGCGCGCGCTGATCGCGGTGACTCCGCCGCAACGTCGTCAGCGGCGACCGCCGCTGCTCCGGCTGCGGCGCCGATGCGAATCGACGAAGCGGGCATCGAGCGACGCGCCATGCAGCTCACGCGCGGCACGCTTCCCGTCGGCGCCTTCTTCCTGTCACGTGACGGCCGGACGATCACGTTCACCGTGGGTGGTGGTGGCGCACCGGGAGGCGGAGGGCAGAACGCCGCTGCGGCAGACGCCGACAACCCGAACGTCGGGCTGTTCAGCATCGCGATCGACGGGCTCAATCGCCGACGCATTGCCGGCGGTAGCTATCCCGGGATGACCCCGACCACCGATCGCCGCGCGATCTACTTCCGTCGAGCAGCGCGCTCGGGTGACGGCGACGCCGCGGCGGGCGCGGCCTCCGGCACAGAGATCGCCAAGTTGGTCATCGCGACGCCGCAACGCGCCGAGCCGGTCGCGTTCAGCTTCGGTGTGCGGGTCGATCGTCGCGCGGAATGGAATCAGCTGTTCGAAGAGTCATGGCGCGTGATGAAGTACCGCTTCTACGACGAGAAGATGCACGGGAAGGATTGGGACGCCATCAAGTCGCGCTACAAGCCACTTCTTCGCTACGTCGGCACGAACGAGGATGTGTACGATCTAGCCAACGAGATGATCGGTGAGCTGAACGCGTCGCACACGGGCGTGAATGGACCGCCGACTCGCGCGATGCCGCGTGTCTACTCCACGCGCTTTCTCGGGGTCGAGCTCGAGCCGACGGATGGAGGCCGATATCGGATCGGACACATCTACCGTGACGGGCCGGCCGACAAGGAGTGGCTCGGCTTGTCGAAGGGAGACTATGTCCTGTCGATCGACGGGCAGGATGTGAAGTCGGGCGACAACTACTGGAAGATTCTCAGCGCGACGGTGAATGAGTACATCCCCGTCAAGGTCGCCAAGTCATCCAGCGGTGAAGGCGCTCGCACCGTTCGCATTGAAAGCGTGACGTCGTTGTCGAACATCAAGTACGAAGAGTGGGTCGCCAACAATCGCGACGTCGTGGAGAAGGATACCAAGGGCGACATCGCGTACGTGCACATTCGTTCCATGGATCAGCCGTCGCTCGTGCGTTTCCGTAACGAGATCGATCGCTTCTCTAACAAGAAGGGCATCATCGTCGACATCCGCTACAATGGCGGCGGCAATATCGATCAGGAGATCATCGATATTCTCGAACGGCAACCGTATCAGTTCTGGAACCAGCGCACCGGTTCGCGCAGCTGGGGACGCCGGCCGCGTCAGGCGATAGCCGGTCCTAAGGTCATGATGATCAACGCGCGGTCCGGCTCCGACAGCGAAGTCACACCGATGGCGTTCCGACAGCTGGGGCTGGGCCGCATCGTCGGCAACCCGACCGCCGCGGCGGTGATCGCTACCGGCAGCTACAACCTGATCAACGGTGGCACGATCAGAACACCCGGATCCCTGGTGATCACCTACGATCCTACGAAGCCGAACAACTACGGCGTGAACCTCGAGAACCTGGGCGTACCGCCCGACGTCTGGGTAAAGAACTCGCCGATGGACGAAGTGAAGAAGTACGATCGTGAGCTCAAGACGGCGATCGACGAAGCGATGCGCATGCTCAGGGAGAGTGCGCCGAAAAAGATCACGGGAAACTGAGTACGCGCCTCTACCGCGCCAAGCTCGCCTCGAGGAAGCTCTGGGCGTCCGCCTCACTCATCTGCCGGTAGCCCGGCGTGACGTTGTCCAGCTTGCCTGCCTTCATCCAGGCTTCAAGCTGACCGACTAACGCATACAGGTGGTCGAAGTCGGTCACAATGAACAGCAACGGCTGATAGTGGTCGATCTCGAAGTGCTGATTGATCACCCACTCCAACTGGAGTGGGTGACGCTGCGTGGTGTCACTGTCCACGCAGTGCACGATCTCGCCGTACGATGACAGCAACCCCGAGCCGTACACTTTGATGTCGGTTGGCGACGTGCCGCGCATGAGGCCGAACTCCACCGTGAACCAGAAAAAGCGCTGCAGGGCATTCTGAATGCTGGTGAGTCGCCGCAACTTCTCCGTGCGATCGGGTACCGTGCTCACCAACTCGGCGGCGAGATGGGCGCAGGCCCCGAAGCGCACCAATGTCTCAGCGAACGCCGGGTCGGTGTGCATGGGCACGTGACCGGCAATGTCGTGGAAGATGTCGGGCTCAGGCAGGTAGTCGAGCGACGCGCCATCACGAATCGTGATCGTGGTGGGAAACTCGCGCCGGCTGAGGCAGTCGAAAAAGTCGAACGCCGGCACGAATCCGCTTACCGCCTTCGCGCGAAAACCGGTGCGCGGCGCCATGAACTTGTTGACGTCTTCCAGCCGCGGCACCTGCGTCGCGTCGAAGCAGAGCGTATCAAGCCCGTCAAGGAAACGTGGATTGGCGTAGCGCGCCCAACGGTCCTGCATGCGAGCGTACAGCCGGCGCCAGGCGTCGTGATTGTCCGCGGAATACAGCTCGTAGGGCTGCGTGATGTACATCTCGCCGTTGGCTACGGCATTCTCGATGTACGGCGCCTTGGTGGTCGTGAGCCCCTGTCCGGCAACGAGCTGCTGCAGCGAATCCATTCCTTGAACCCCACGTGATAGTTCTCAAATGCGCGGATCGCGACCCAGCGAAGCTCGGTATCGCCCTCCAACGTAATCGGCCCCACGTCGCAAATGACTTCGGTAAAGTACGGAGGAGGCCGCGACGTCAGGGCGTTCCGTCCTTCCACGCTTGTTCGAGCGCACCACGCAGTACGTCAGGGCTCTGGGCGCCCGAGATGCCATAGCGTCGGTCGAGCACGAAAAACGGCACCCCGGTCACGCCGATCTCTCGTGCGTCCGCCTCGTCCTCGCGCACGGCGGTGGCATACTCGTCGCCGCTCAACACCGCGCGAGCCGCGACGGCGTCGAGGCCAACCTCGCCAGCGAGCACCACCAGCGTTTCGATATCGCCCAGCGCGGCACCCTCACCCAGATACGCGGCGAAGAGACGCTCGCCGAGCGCTTCACGCTTGCCGAATGCATCGGCAAAGTGTAACAGTCGGTGGGCATCGAACGTGTTGCCGACCTTCACGTCATCGAGCCGGAACGCGAGGCCTTCGCCGGCGGCAGCCTCGGTCATGCGCGCGTTCATTGCCTGCGCATCCGCGACCGACATGCCGTACTTGCGCGCGAGCAACTCCGGTTGCGGCATATCATGTTGCCGCGGGGCCCGTGGATCGAGTTCGAAGCTGCGCCACGTCACGGTGACCGCTTGGCGGTGCGCGAAGGCTGCCAACGCGGCTTCAAACCTTCGCTTTCCCACGTAGCACCAGGGACAGGCAATATCCGACCAGATTTCGACGAGCATCCGTTACTCCAGGGTGACGATACGGTGCTTCTGTAGCGCGTGACAATTTAGTTGCGGGGGCCGCGCGCCTCCTAGGTGCCGTATCGATTGCAGAGGGCGATCTTTCCGGGACTCCAGACCACCCGTACTCATCATCGCCTGCGACATGTCTGAAACGCCTCTGTCCCGCCGCCGGTTTGTCCAGGGTACGTTGGCGGCGGGCGCTGCCATACTGGTGCCCGACACCGTACTCTGGACGCCGGCTGATGGCGCACCGTCAATCGTGCCGAGCGCGCGAGAGCGCCCAGTCATGGTGAATGGTGTGCAGACCGGCGACCCGCTGGCCGATCGCGCGCTATTGTGGTCCCGCACCGATCGTGCGGCGCGACTGCACGTGGAGTGGGACACAAGTGAACGCTTCACGAATGTGCGACGCCTGCGTAGTCCTGTGGCGATGGCTGAGTCGGCGTATACCACACACCTCGATCTCACCGGCCTACCCGCTGGTCAGGATATCTGGTACCGCGTGCGGTACGAGAGTGAACGAGCGCCCCGCGTGTTCAGTGAGCCCCTCGTGGGGCATCTGCGGACGGCGCCACACGCGTCCGCGCGTGGCGGGCGCTCGGTGCGCGTGGCGTGGTCGGGAGACATGGTGGGGCAGGGATGGGGCATCGATGAGTCGCGCGGCGGCATTCGCATGTACGACGCGTTGCGACGAGCCGAGCCCGATGTCTTCGTGCATTCCGGAGACAACATCTACGCCGATCAACCGTTGCTCCCCGAAGTGCCGCTCGACGACGGCACCGTGTGGCGCAACCTCGTGGTCGATGGCAAGCGCAAGGTGGCCGAGACGCTCGATGAGTATCGCGGCGCATTCGCCTACAATCTGCTCGATGCGAACGCACGACAGTTCGGCGCGAGTGTGCCGATGATCGCGCAATGGGACGACCACGAGGTTGTCGACAACTGGTTTCACGATCTCGTGCTCGAGAATGATCCACGCTACACCGAAAAGCGGGTTCGCGTGCTGGCCGAGCGCGCGAAACAGGCGTTCTTCGAGTTTCTGCCGATCCGACGCAATCCCAAAGACGCGGGCCGCGTGTACCGGCAGTTCCGGTATGGTCAGCTGCTGGAGCTGTTCGTGGTGGATCTGCGCAGCTACCGCGGCGCCAACAGCGGTAATAGGCAACGCAGCGCGTCTGGCGAGACCGCGATCTTCGGTGCTGAACAACTGGCGTGGCTGTCGCGCGCCATGCGTGAGAGCCGCGCGGTCTGGAAGGTGGTGGCGTGCGACATGCCGATTGGGCTGGTGGTGCCCGATCGGGTGCGAAATGGCGAACGCCACTTCGAAGCGATCGCCAACAACGATGATGGCACTCCTGCCGGGCGAGAACTGGAAGTGGCCCAGCTGCTGCAGCAGTTGCAGCACGCCAAGGTGCGGAACGTGGCGTGGATTACGGCCGATGTGCACTACGCGGCCGCGCATCACTACGCGCCGGAGCGCGCCCAGTTCACCCAGTTTGATGCGTTCTGGGAGTTCGTGGCTGGCCCCATGCATGCCGGAACGTTCGGACCGAATGCTCTCGACGCAACGTTCGGTCCGGACGTGCGCTTCGCCAGTACGGCACCGAAGCCCAATCGTCCACCAAGCGACAACCTGCAGTTCTATGGCACGCTCGATGTCGATGCCGCAACGCACGCGCTGACGGCTGGCCTCTGGGACGTGACCGGCAAGCGATTGTGGCAGGTGGAGCTACCGGCGGCCGAACGCTCGCGATAGTGAGGTCGAATGTGCGCTTACGCGGCGGTGCTTTGTTGCCGCAGCGCGTCGATTCTCGAGCGGGTGGCCGGGGTGTCCATATCCTGGAGCCGTCGCAGGAATGGCTGCACGGCACGCGGTCGATGCTGCGCCAGCAGCTCCAGTGCGTCGCAGACGATGCCACTATTGCGCGGGCTCGATACCAGTCGGGCACAGAAGCGAACGAGCAACGCGACGGCCATGGGATGCGGGTGCTCTCCGAGGCATGAAAGCAGGGCTCGCTGCACTAGCGGGTCGACCTCCGTCGTGAGGGCGTCGGAGAAGCACGCGAGGCTCGGGGTATCCGGCGAACGTGCCAGTCCTGACCACGCGGCCACGCGCACCTGGACGAACGGATCACGGGTGGCCGCCTCGAGGGCAAGTACGGCGACATCGGAGCCGATCGCCGCCAACGCCTGCGTTGCTGCCAGCCGCACGCGTGCGTCGGCATGCACGAGCAACCGGGCCAGAGCGTCGTCCGCGCCGTGGGCGCGCATCTCACCCAGCAACATCGCGGCGTTGCGCACCACGTACCACGTGCCGTGATCGAGCGCCCCGATCAGATCTTCGACGCCGTGCTGCAAGCTGGCAATAGCGTCGCAGTACCGACGACGCTCGGCCGGATTCGGTGCAGCCGCCAGACGGGAGAGCAGGGCACGAGTGCCGTCGGCTTGCGCCCGGGCGAGTACGATGCCGAGCGGTTGGTCGGGAGCGAACGAGACGCCGCGCCCCACCAGCGCCGCCATCGCCAACAGTCGCTCTGGCGTAGCCAATTCGGAGAAGGCCGATGTGCTGGCGAGTTCCGCCAGTGTACGCTCGCTCGCGGCCATGTCGAGCGGCCCATGCGCGTCGTCGCGAGGCGGTTTGCTGTCACCAGCCGCATCATGCCCCTCGTGCTCTCCGAGCAGACGAGCACTGGCCTCACCGGTCAACTCCAGCCTGATACGCCAGGCCCCGTGTGCCCCCCACAGCTTGGCGATGGCACCGGTTGCCTCAGGCGGCGGATTGACCAGGAAGGCGAGAAACTGCAGCAGCTCGCGCGCGGACGTATCACGGGTCAGCACCGCGCGTCGCACCCCGTGAGCCACCAGAATGTTGCGGAGCAAAGCCGACGTCTCAGGATTGCAGGGAGCACCGTTGGCGAGAAGCCGTTCGTCTTCCTGCAGCAAGGTGATGTCTTCAACGGCAAGTAAGGTGTCTGCGATATCAAGCAGCTTCCCGAGCTCCGCACCGGGGGCACCAGCCTCCAAGGCGGCCAGCAGCCGGTCACAGACGCCGGTGATCGCGTGCGCGACAATCCTATCGCCGTTGTCGCTCATGCGGCACGCCCGGCGTGGCGTTGGCGCTTCTGCCGTACCATCGCATCGTCAGCGCATTGCATCACAGCCGTCAGTGCTTGGGACCGGTCGGGCGACCAACGGGCCACACCCACGCTCGCTTCGAGAACGAGTTCTCGTCCGATCTCTGCGTTCAATACGGCCAGCGCGCCATTGATCGCGCTCTCAATGTCCGTGTGCGGCGTGCCGCGAGGCTCCGCAATCATCAACGTGAATTCGTCGCTACCCCTGCGTGCCACGACGTCGCCGGACTGCACCACGGTGGTGAGCAAGGCGGCGATATCGATCAGGGCATGGTCGCCGACGTCGTCTCCGTACTGTGCATTGACGTGGCGAAACCCGTTCAGGGACACCGACACTATGCTGAACGGCGTTCCCCCTTGCAGCGCGAGGGCGTACCGCGCACGGGAGATGGCGGCGAAACCCCGTCGGTTCAGTAGGCCGGTCAGCGTGTCGCGATCCGCCTGGGCGGTGTATCGAGACTGCTCCTGCGACAGATCGTGCGACAGGGCGCGCATCTCGATCTCCGCCATGGCGAGCGCCGACAAATCCTCGAGGAGCGCGATCTGTGCAGTGGTCCACTGCACGGGTTGGACGTCGATCGCGCACAACGCGCCCAGCGTCTCGCCTTGCTCTGTGCGCAGCGGCACGCCGGCATACGCGACCACCCCGAGGTCCTTGAACGCGAGGTGGTCGCGTAGCGACGGATGCGACGACGCATCCGGTACCACCAAGGCCTCGTTGCTGGTGACGACGTGCTGGCAGAATGAATGCGAGAGCGTCGTTCCCCGCTGCGTGCCGGCCCAGCCTCCGAGGCCGGCCAGGCCGGGAAAATGCTGACGCTGATCGTCGACCAGTGACACGAGGGCGATCGGCACACCGAGGATGCCGGCGGTCAGCCGGGCCACGCGGTCGAGTACCGGATTGGCGACGCCGCCCAGCAGCCCACTGCGCTCGAGTGCGTGCAGCCGGCGCTTGTCCCGCAAGGGAGCGTCGTGTGCGTCGGGCATGCCCTCCGCGGCGCTGTCGGGTGACTCAGCGGAGTCGCGGCGGTCGAAGGTCTTCGGCATAAGCTATCGCGGGGGAAGCGGGCAGCGGTCCTCGAGACCAGCCAGTTACGAGAGTATCGGCGCCACGACCTCCGGAGTTGACGATTTGAGCCGCGGAATATGAGCCGCGCAATCCGCCGAGCTGCATGGCAGACGCCAAAACGTAGGCGTATGCGCTCCAGTATTCATGCATCCACTGTGACCATTGCCTATCGCGCGGCGGCTCCACAGCTGGCCGGCGGCGTTGAGTCGTTGGGGAAAGCGGACACGCACGTGCCAATGTCACGCGCCATACGCGACAACGCCGCATCCAATTCGGTGACGAGGCCCGCGTAGTCCCCCACCCGCCACGATCCCCCCCGTTCGTCGGTCGTGCCGCGCATCAGGAGTGCCCCATTGCGTGGACTGATGATGTCCCAGGTGGCCAGCACATGAATGCGGCCCTGAGTGGCGGCCGAGTCGGCAATCCCCTCGAAGCGAGACACATGCAATTGCACGAGGAAATCGTGCCGCGCACCGATCTGCCACGGCGCGACGTGAACGGCACGCACCGAGGGAGTGCCGGCGAGATTCGCCGCCACCACGCGATTGATACCGTCGCTGAGATCCTCGCCCCAGCGGTGAAATTCCGACACCACCAGCTCATTGGCGCCGCGTCGGATGACGATAGCTGGTACGGCCAGGTAGGCGGCCAGATCGATTCTTCGGAGCGCCAGCGTGCGGCCGGCGCGCCCCTCGCCCGTGGAGGCAGGCGGCGCTCCGCTCAACACGAACTGCTGCAGTCGCGGTGACTCTCTGGAGAGCTTGAAGCAGGCTGACAGCGGAAGCAAGGCGGCCAGCATCATCAGGCAAGTCGAACGAAGGCGCATGTTCATGGGAGTTTCTCCGGCGGCTTCTTGCCGCGGATCATCATGTCAGGATTTTGTTCGAGCGATCGGATCAGCACACGGAGCGCGTCGGCTGCATCCCGCAGACTGGTCATGGCACCCGTCAGCGCGTATCCGGGCCCGGTATCCGCTGACAACAGTCCGTGCGTGTCGTCGAGCGTTTTGCGGAGCGCTTGCAGCGTAGCGATCGCCTCGGTCGAGGCCCCGGTAATCTGCGTCTCCATCGGATCGATGGCCCGCGTGGCCCGAGCCGCCAGCTTCTCGGCCTCGGCCATCGTCCGATTGAGTTGCGCCGTAGCGCCCGGCATTTGCCGCACAGTGGCGCGAAGCTCAGGTGAGCCCACGAGTTCCTGCACGGCCTTGGCTGACTGCACGACCGCCGCATTGATCTCGCGCATGTTCACGTCACCGAGCATGCCGTTGACACGATTCAAGATCTTCATCATCTCGGCGAGTAGGCTACCCGCGCCACCGCCGATGGCCGCCATGAGCGACGGCGTGGTGGGGATCTCTGGAAACTCCGTCGCGCGTGGTTCGAGCTGCGCCGGCGTGGAATCCATGCGATAGCTGAGCTCGAGGTACAGTACGCCCGTGACGAGACTCTCAGTTTGTAGCTGCGCCCGCAGTCCTTTCTTGATCTGCTCTTTCAAGACGAGGGTGTCGGCGAGATTCACGTACGTGCCGCGGGGCGTGGTCAATCGCGGCACATCGACTTCGTACTCCACCGGAACCTGAAACGAATCGTCGCGCTGATCGATCTGAATGTTGATACCCGTTACCGTGCCGACCGGGACGCCCTGAAACTTGACCGGTGCGCCGTTCTCCAGCCCATTCACCGACTCCGGGAAGAAGCTGATGAACGTGGTGCGATCCTGAAACCAGGTCGCGGACGCAAGGACGACCGTGGCCACGATGGCCAGGACCAGTGCGCCGAGGAGAAAGAGACCGATGGCGGTAGGATTGGCGCGCACACTCATGGAAGGCCGTCGCTGCTACGGGTGAGGAATCGGTGCACTTCGGCACTTGGCGGATGGTCGCGGAGTTCCGCGGGCGGGCCGAGCGCGGTCATGGTCTTCTGCTCGATATCGAGGAACAGCGCGCGGTCGGCAATACGGAAAATGCTGTCGAGGTCGTGGGTTACCACGACGATGGTGGTGCCGAAGCTCGCCTTCAGCTCGAGAATCAGGTCGTCCAATCGACTGGCGCTGATCGGGTCGAGGCCTGATGACGGTTCGTCGAAGAAGAGCACCGCAGGATCGAGCGCCATCGCTCGGGCAAGTGCCGCTCGCTTTCGCATGCCGCCACTGATGGCCGCGGGATAAAAGTCTTCAAATCCGCGAAGCCCCACCAACGCCAACTTGAGTGACACCACTTCGGCGATCGTCTGCTTGTCAAGCTCGGTGAACTCGTCGAGCGGCAACGCGACGTTCTCGGCGAGAGTCAGGCCACTCCAGAGTGCACCGTTCTGATACAGCACGCCGAATCGTCGGAGGACACGCTTGCGCGCGTCATCGTCGAAAACGTCGAATCGTTCGCCCTCAAATCGAATCGTGCCCTTCGCCGGCTCCTTCAGGCCGATCAGGTGCTTGAGCAGAGTGCTCTTGCCGCTGCCGCTGCCGCCCATCAGCACAAAGACTTCACCCCGCGCCACGGAGAAGGTCAGGTCGCTCATGATGACGCGATCCCCATACATCATGGTCAGGTCGAGCACCTCGATCGCTGGTGTCGTCATATGTCGAGCAGCGCGGCAAGCCAATCGACCACCGCGTTCGCGAGGATGATCAGGGTAATGCCAAGCACGACTGCGGACGTCGCGGCGCGCCCGACGGCGCTGGCGTCCGAACCGCCTTGCAACCCCTTCATGCAACCTGCCACGGCGACGATCAGTCCGTAGATGGTTCCCTTGAAGACGCCGAGGAGCGCGTCGGACAACGTCACGGCGGACAGGAGTCCACTTAGGAACTGCTTGAAGGACAGGTCGAGCAACGATGCGGACACGAGCATTCCGCCAGTGATGCCAACAGCGTCGGCGTAGATCGTCAGCAGCGGCATCATGGCGAATAATCCAAGGACGCGAGGCAGCACCAGATGCTCGATCGGCGACACGCCGAAGGTGACATATGCATCGATCTCCTCGGTGATCTTCATGCTGCCCAGCTCAGCGGCGAACGCTGCGCCAGTGCGACCGGCGATAATGATGCCCGTCATGAGCGCCGCCATCTCGCGCAGCATCCCAAAGCCAACCAAGTACGACACGTAGTAACCAGCGCCGAACCGCTTCAGCACGACCACGCCAAGAAACGCAATGATCACGCCGACGAGCAGCGCGATTAACGTGACGATCGGAAGCGCACCGGAACTATTCGTCTGCACCACCACCCAGAACTCGCGCCAACGCATGTGTATGCGTCGTGTGGGAAGTCCGGCAATCGCGATCGTGATCTCTCCGGTGAAGCGGATGGCGCTGAGCGCATCGCGCCATGTGCCAACCGCCGCGTCGCCGATCCGTGTCGCCAGCGACCCGCGATCCGGCGCTTTCGCCTGGGCTCGCTCGGGCACCGCGCGCGCGAGGGCGAGCAGTCGCGGAACTTGCGCGGGCAGCGTGGAGGGCTCCAGTGCGAGAGCGTGCTTCTCGCAAAAGGACTCGACCTGCATCAGAAAGATCAGTAGGCTGCTGTCCCATTCGCCGAGCTCAGCGGCGTCGATCGCGACCGATCGAACGCGTGATGCTGCTGCCGTGGAACGTGAGACGAGATCCGGGAAGCGAGGTACGACATTGTCCAGCGTCCAGTCGCCACCGAGCGCAACCACGAGCACATCGTCCTCGCGGCGCAGCTCGGCAAGCGCAGCTGTCGTGCTGGTTGCCTCCGTACCGGTCATGCCGTCCCTCGTCGCTCACGTGGTCGAATGTCCGCTCAAAAATGGCCGGATCGGAATGCTCGTCACCAACCACAAAGCAAGATACGGACCGAGTTCGAGCGTGCTGCGACACGGCATACATCCTGCCACTGATCACGTCTGCCGTGGGAAAATCGCAAGAGAGGCCGCTGAGAGGGTCGAGTTCGCCACACGACATGATCCGTGTTCGTGGCGCTCGCGAGCACAATTTGCAAAACGTGGATGTTGACATTCCCCGAGACATGCTAGTGGTGTTCTCGGGCGTTTCTGGCTCGGGAAAATCGTCACTCGCCTTCGGTACGGTCTTCGCGGAGGCGCAGCGACGCTTTCTCGACTCGGTGGCGCCATACGCGCGCCGCCTGTTCGATCAGATTGGCGTGCCCGATGTTGATGCGATTGATGGTCTTCCGCCGGCCGTAGCCCTACGGCAGCAACGCGGCGCGCCGAGCGTAAGATCGAGCGTCGGCAGTGTCACCACGATCTCCAACTTGCTTCGCCTGCTGTATGCGCGCGCGGGTCACTATCCAGCACGGCAGCCGCCCCTACACGCCGAGGATTTCTCGCCGAACACGCCACAGGGCGCGTGTTCGAGATGCCATGGCCTCGGTACGGTCTACGACGTGACAGAAGCGCGCATGGTTCCGGACACGTCACTCACCATACGTGACCGGGCGGTGGCCGCGTGGCCGACCGCG
Organism: Gemmatimonas sp.; assembly: GCF_031426495.1. Taxonomy (NCBI): domain Bacteria; kingdom Pseudomonadati; phylum Gemmatimonadota; class Gemmatimonadia; order Gemmatimonadales; family Gemmatimonadaceae; genus Gemmatimonas; species Gemmatimonas sp. The sequence goes on from NZ_JANPLK010000082.1 coordinate 106,329, forward strand.
TGGCAGGGGCAGAACCTCCGCGACATTCTAGTCACCCTGGGGCATTCAATCGATACGCCCTGGCGCGAGCTGCCGAGGCGTACGCAGCGATGGATACTGTATACCGACGAGCAACCGACCGTTCCCGTCTTTGCGGGCTTCTCGGCAGACGAAGTACGTGCCGCACGGAGGCGAAATATGGAGCCCAGCTACATGGGCACGTTCATCGGCGCGCGAAAGTATGTGCTGAAGACCTTCGCGACGACGCAGAGCGCGCTCATGAAGAAGCGGGTCTCGCCATTCTTGACCGGCGTCCGTTGCCCGCTGTGCAGAGGCCGTCGCCTCAAGAAGGCCGCGCTCTCGGTTACTGTCGCTGGCAAGGATATCGGCAGCCTCTCGCAGCTCGCACTCAATGAACTGGTGACCGTGCTCGGCCCGGCGGTTCATCTCGTAGCCGTCGAAAAGCGTCTCGCGGCCGAGCGCATCGTTGCGGACATTCTCGCGCGCGTGTCGGCACTTCAGTCGCTGGGACTTGGATACCTCACGCTCGAGCGCTCCACGACGACGCTTTCGGCCGGCGAGTTGCAACGATTGCGTCTTGCCACTCAGATCCGATCCAATCTGTTCGGCGTGGTGTACGTGCTCGACGAGCCGTCGGCAGGATTGCACCCGGCCGATAATCAGGCGCTGTTCGCCGCACTGGATGCGCTGATATCGGCCGGTAACTCCATGTGTGTGGTCGAGCACGACCTTGAGATGATGGAGCGTGCGGACTGGTTGATCGATGTCGGTCCCGATGGTGGAACCGGCGGTGGCCACATCGTATATAGCGGACCACCGGAAGGCTTGCGAAGCATCACGGCCTCTCGCACGGCGCCCTATCTCTTTGGCTCAGCAGTGGCACCGGCTCGTCGCCGGCGCGAGCTGACACGATGGTTGGAGCTGCGCGATGTGACGCGCAATACGCTCCGCCGACTCACCGTCCGTATTCCACTCGGCGCGCTGACGATGGTGACTGGCGTCTCCGGGTCCGGCAAGTCGAGTCTGGTGAGTCAGGCGCTGGTCGAACTCGTCGCGCTTCATCTTGGTCAGAAGGCGCGTGAGGAGGAGTTGGACGTTCCCGACGAACCCACGATTCGCCAACAGTCGAACGGTCGCATCACGGCAGGCGGAGACGGCGTCCGTCGACTCGTCACGGTCGATCAGCGTCCGATCGGCCGGACGCCGCGTTCAAACCTCGCCACCTACACGGGACTGTTCGACCATGTACGCCAGTTGTTCGCCGGGACGCGTGCAGCGCGCGCCAAGCGGTACAGTGCCGGTCGGTTTTCGTTCAACATGAAAGCCGGACGGTGTGCGACGTGCGAAGGTGAGGGATCGGTGCACGTGGAGCTGATATTTCTCTCGACGGTATATGCGCCCTGTCCGACGTGTCGCGGTTCACGGTACAATTCGGCGACACTCCGGGTGACGTGGAACGGAAAGAGCATCGCTGAGGTGCTCGCCCTTACCGTCGCCGAGGCCTTTCACTTCTTCGAAGGCGAAGCGGGAATCGTCCGAACCTTGGCGCTTTTGAAGGCGATTGGTTTGGAGTATCTCCGGCTGGGCCAACCGGCCACCGAACTTTCCGGTGGTGAGGCGCAACGGATCAAGCTCGCCTCGGAGCTGCAGCGCTCGCCTCGCCGCGATACGCTGTATGTCCTCGATGAGCCGACGACGGGATTGCACCCCGCCGACGCCGACCGACTCCTCGCACAATTACAACGCCTCGTCGACCTGGGGAACACTGTGGTGGTCGTTGAACATGACATGCGCGTCGTCGCGTCGAGCGACTGGGTGATCGATATGGGCCCGGGCGCCGGTGACGCCGGCGGGCTGATCATCGCGTCCGGTCCTCCCGAGTCGCTCCGACACTGTCCGGACAGTCGAACCGCACGCTATCTGATGAAATGGCTCGACAACTCTGCCACGTCCGTAGTTCCACGTCCAGGTATGGAGATACACGATGTCCGATGATGTTTCGCTGATCGCAAGTACGGAGCGGAAGCATGAAGTCTGGATGCAGCGGGCGCTAGCACAGGCCCGATTGGCCATTCAGGGTGGCGAAGCTCCAATCGGGTGTGTGCTGTATCGCGACGACGGAACCATAATTGCCGAAGGACACAACACGATGGTGAGCAGCGGCATCGTGACCGCGCACGCCGAAATGAATGCGTTTGCGGCTGCAGGGCGGGGGATCGCCCCCGGTGACCGTGTGATCATGGTGTCTACGCTTGAGCCGTGCGTCATGTGCACCGGCGCGGCGATGCAGGCTGGGGTCGTGCAGATTGTCTATGCACTGCCGGCACCGGCCGATGCCGGCACCGGACGTGTGCGTCCCCCAGAGAGCCCTGGGTCAACCGCGCCGGAGATCGTCGGGCGGGTGGCAGCTCATGCCAGCCGGGCGCTCTTTGAGGAATGGCTGTCGCTGCATTCCAACGACGACTCGCGCCGCGATCAACGCGAGTTTGTGGAGCAACTGCTGGCGCTCACGGCTGCGGACGGCGGATCCGGCTCTCCGGCGCGAGCGGCTTCGGTCAACAAGTAACGGGTAACGAGTAACGGGTAACGGGTGGCCGGTGGCGCCCGACGATGGTGCGCGCTACGTCAGAGGTCGAGGGCCATGTGGAGCCACCCTCGCGCTTTCACCCAGTCACGGCGCACGGTGCGCGCCGTGACGCCGAGGGCTTCGGCCGTATCCTCTTCGGTCATCCCCGAGAAATAGCGGCACTCAACAACTCGCACCAGGCGCGGATACACCCGACTTAGTTGCTCCAACGCCTCGTCGAGTGCCAAGAGCATGTCCTCGCGCATCTCCACGACGCCGAGGGGACCGTCGAGCGTGATTGGGTGAAAGCCACCTCCCCGCTTCTCGGCGCGCAGCGCGCGGACGTGATCGATGATCACACGGCGGATGGTGACGGCCGCTGCGGCGAGAAACTGCGGACGATCGGCGCTTGCCAACTGACGCTGCGTGATCAGTCGGAGAAACGCTTCGTGCACCAGCGACGACGTGTCGAGCGTGTGCAGATCCGCGTTCCGTCGACGTTCGCGATGTGCCAGGTCGCGTAAGTCATCGTAACAACGCTCGGCCAGCACGCGTATCGCCTGTGCCGAATGTGGAGAGGTGTCCGCTTCGTGAATCAGAATACGCCATCGCTCCAGACAGAGGTGCGCCAATTTGGCTTCAGCAGAGCATGGAGCACAACCGAGGTGAGCCTTGTCGCACCTTGCGCGCGTGGCCAGCGAATGATGACGCATCGCTCATGTGTAACGCTGTCCGCATTCGCGAGCGAATTCCGCCAAATCCAATGACACCGGAAGCCCATCCGTCGACCTGTTCAGGGGAGCATACAATGCAGAAAGTATCGTGGCGCGCGGTCAGCGCCTTTGCGGTGGCGTGTCTACTCAGCGCCTGCCAGGACACGCCGATGTCGGTGCCGTCCATCGAGGAGACCGCGCGCTTGGACAATCGGATCGCGCGCGGTGAGGGTTACGCCAAGCGCGGAGAGCTGCGCCAGGGTTACGTCTTCGGGCGCGACGGCCAGCCAACGCGGATTACGTACGAAGTGCAGGGTGAACTGGCCATCTGGCAGGGCGACATTGTGCTTGGACGAGCGCGAGACATTGCGCCCACCGCGAGCGCCCTGCTGCCGTCCGTGGCCAGCGGGGTGCGGAAGGCCGTGTACATCGACGGCGACGGCTATCGCTGGCCCGATGGCGTGGTGCCGTACGTGATCGACGGGGGGCTCAGCAATACCGCTCGCGTCACCGATGCCATCGCCATGGTAGATCAAGCTACCGCCGGCATCACGTTCGTCGTGCGGACCGATCAGGCGAACTACATCCGCTTTCAGCTTGCCGACGGCTGTTCCTCGCAGATCGGCATGGTCGGCGGTGAGCAGGCGATCAACCTCGATACCGACTGCAGCGCCGGCAATGCGGCCCACGAGATTCTGCACGCCCTCGGCCTCTTCCATGAGCATACGCGCTGCGACCGCGATGGCTTCGTCGAGGTGAAATCGGACAACATCATTTCCGGGAAAGAGCACAACTTCGTCAAGCAGTGCGATGACGCGAGCGACCACGGCGACTATGACGAAGGCTCGATGATGCACTATGGCCCATTCGGCTTTGCGATCGACGAATCCAAGCCGACACTCGTTTCGCTGCGTGGTCGTGACGACGAGATGGGTCAGCGCTCGGCGCTCGGCCCCTCTGACATCGCCACGGTCAACTTCTTGTACGGCGCGAACAACGCGGCGCCAACGGCCGATCTCGCGGTGTCGGCGCCACCGTACACCGAAGGCGTGGCGCTTTCATTCGATGCGACGGGATCTAGTGACCCTGACGACCTGGTGCTCACGTACAACTGGGATTTCGGCGACGGCAGCTGCGCCGTTGTGCCGAAGCCGGCCAAGTGCACGGCGGCGCAACCCACGCACACGTACGCCGACGACGGCAGTTACGCGGTCACGCTTGTGGTGAGCGACGGCACGCTAACCGACGACGCGACGACCAACATCACCGTGCTCAACGGCCCGCCAGTGGTGAACGCGGGGGCGAACGCTGCGCGTAACGAAGGGCAGCTGTTCACCCAGAACGGCTCCTTCACCGACGCCGGCACCGACAGCTGGACGGCTACCGTTGACTACGGCGATGGGTCGGCGGCGAGTCCTCTTGCGCTGACAGGAAAGACATTCGCGCTGTCGCACACGTACGTCGACAACGGTGTCTACACCATCACGGTGACGGTCACCGACGATGACGGCGGTCAGGGCAGCGATCAGGTGACAGTGACCGTCGCCAATGTGATTCCTGTGGTCGACGCCGGCTCTGATGGCACGGTCGTGTCGGGATCCAACTTCACGCTCACCGGTGGCTTTACGGATGTCGGTGTGATCGACTACCCGTGGAATTGGACGGTAAACTGGGGCTTCGGCAGCAATGCGACCGGGTCCACCAATGTCCAGGGAGCAGGCGTGTTCAGCGCGACCACTCAGTCATGCAGCGCCGGAACCTATTCAGTCAACGTGTCGGTCAAGGACAAGGACAACGGCACTGGTTCGGACCTGATGACACTCGTGGTTTCGTACTTGGCGGTCGCCATCGACATCACGCCCACCAAGTCTCCGAATCCGATCAACATGGGTAAAGGCGGTCTGGTAACCGTGGCAATCCTGAGCACGCCAACGTTCAATGCCGCGAACGCAGATCCCTCCAAGATCACGCTCGGCAATGAAACCGGAACTGATACGCCGGTCGCGAAGCAGAACAAGGGGACGTATCACGCGAAGTACGAAGACTCGAACGGCGATGGACGCACCGACTTGATCGTCATGTTCGACGCAACGCAACTCGCCGCAAACGGCGACATCGCGGTCGGCTCGACGCAGCTCGTGCTGCGCGGGTTCCTGAACGACGGATGCACGAACTTCCGCGGAACCGATGCAGTGGTCATCCTTCAGTAGCATGGCAAGGAAGTCTTGATTATTCGTGCCGGCGGGGCCGGGAGACGTTCACAACTCCCGTCCCCGCCGATTGCCCGTCTCTCACGAGCGCTCGGAGTGAACATGGTTGCCACGGGTCGGTTCACCATCGCGCTGGCCGGAGTCCTGGCGGCCATAGGCGCCTGCGCCGCCAGTCAGCCGACCAGCAGTGTTCGCCTGGTATTGGAGGTTGCGGGTGAGCGACGTCGATGTACGGGAGAGGCTGTGCAACAGTGCCTCGTGGTGCGCCGCGACGCCGATACGACGTGGGGGAATTTCTACGACCGCATAGACGGGTTCACGCATGAAGCGGGAATTCGCTACCGCATCGAGGTGGAGCGCACCATGGTGGCGAAACCTCCGGCCGACGGGTCGGCGTATCGCTATCGGCTGATCCGGATCATCAGCAGCTCACGCGACGTGTTGTAGTTTTTGCTCGCCGGGTCGATACTCGGTAAATCGAGAGCAACCGCCTGCTCGTCGCTTCACCTCGGCTCTGCGCATGTTATCGTTTTTTTTCCGACGCTTCGGCTCGACTGTAACCAAAGCTGGCTCGACGAAAGCCGCCCATGTGCCGAGACGTCCGGAAGAGATTCTCCACGCATACGAACCCGCGGTGGAGGAATCGCGAGGCGGCGGTCTCGTCTGGCTCGCCAGGGACAACTCGTATTGGTCGGAGCGCGTGGAACGCGTGTTGGCCCGGCTTCGCGGCGATTGGGCGCAGTCGGGTGACGGCGCCAAGTGGCCAGATGCGGCGGCGCTCCTGTCTCTGCTGTCGGCCTCGCCGGTTGAAATGATCCGCCAGCTGCCGGCCGCGGCCCGCGATGCCATGGCACTGTGCGAGCAGGAGAACGTCCCGCGTAGGCAGCTGGTCGATCAACTCAGCAAGGATCCGTCGCTGGTGCAGGGGCTCCTTCGTCAGGCCAACAGCACATCCAATAGCGCTGGACTTTCACCGATTCTGGCCGTGGACGCGGCGATCGATCGGATTGGACTTGCGGGAACACGTGCGGTCGTCGTGGCCGCGTCGGTGGATGGTCTGCTGAGCAAGCCCGGTGCGCCGTACGACGCCCTGCTCGCCACCGCGTGGCAGCGCATGGTGAACACGGGGCCAATGGCGCGTGCCATCGCACCGGCCTTCGCCGCCGATGGTGAGGAGGCGTTCGCGATTGCGCTGCTGCACGATGTTGGCCTGCTCATCATTTTCGATCAGATCTCAACGCTGCGCACCAACAATCGCCGCGCGGTCGCTTTGCCGGAGGGCTGGCTCGACCTGCTCATCGGCGAACTCCACGAGCCATTGGGCGCCATTGCCGCGCACCGCTGGGGACTTGGCATCGACGCCGCCGACGCCATCGGTACGCACCATCGCCGTGCACGTCCCGGTGACCGTCACCCGCTGGCCGAGACACTCTTTGTGGCGGAGCATCTGGAGGCCGCGGTGAGTCGCGGTGAGCCGCTCGATCTCTTCGGCCTTTGGGAGCTCGGTGACTTGACGGGCGACCCCATGCACGTGCGCGGCATCATTGACCGGCAGCTCTCCAGGAACTGAATGAACATTTGAACGATGCAGTTCTCTTGACCTGACGAGCACGCCGGTGTCGATTGCCCTACAGCAATCCTCGAACGGAGCGGTGTACGCGTGGCCATCAATCTCAAGGCAGTGTTGCGTCACGCGAGCACGCTCCAGCGCGCCACGACGCTGAGTGAGTTGGTGGCGCTGACGTGGAGCGCGGTCAGGAGCGAGACGCGATATCGAACCGCGTGGCTGGCGCTGGTCGAGCCGGCGGATCCGGCGCACTTCCGCGTCGTGCAGGTGGAAGGCAGCATGCAGGAACTGGTGTTGGAGCGGTGCCCGAAAGTCGCAATCGCCGGTGACGCGATGTTGCACGAACTCATCGAGGGCAAGGCGCCCGTGCTGGTCCTCGAGGCCGCGGCTGATCCGCGCACCAACAAGGCCATGGTCGCCGCGCTTGGCAATCGCACCATCCTGAACGTGCCGATGGTGCTCGGTCCGGTGGTGGTTGGCGCCCTGGGCGTGGGCACCTTCGGCGACGAGGGTGTGCTGGCACCCACCGACGATGAAGTGGAAGCCCTTGTGATTCTCGCGACGCAACTCGCCGGCGCCATCACGCGGATGTCGCTCCTCGATGCGCAACGACAGGATGCCGAGCGTCGTCAGCGCTTGGAGCGGCACCTGGAATCACTGCAGCGTGTGGAATTGATGGGCGTGTTGGCCGCGGGCGTCGCGCACGATCTGAACAACTACCTCACGGTGGCGCAGGCCAATCTCGGATTGCTGGAGCTGTCGTCGACCGACACCGACCAAGGCCTCGTCGACGCGGCGATGCAGGCCACGCAACGTGCCAGCGATGTCGTGCGGCAGTTGCTGTCGCTGGGACGGGCCCAGTCCCGGAATCGCGAGCGCGTAGATCTGCAGGCGCGCGTTGCCGGCACCGTGCGTCTCGTACGCTCGTCGATGCCCGCCAACGTGACACTGACGCGCGAACTCGGTGGCGCTCCTCCGGTAATCGGCGACCCCGTGCAGATCGAGCAAGCCTTGGCGAACTTGCTGATCAACGCGCGCGAGGCGGTGGGCAACGCCGGCGCGATCACTATCGGCGTGCACGAGCGCGTACTGAACGAGGAGTTCGTACGGGCGCAGTCGTGGGCGCGGACCGGTCGGTTCGCGTGTGTCTCTGTGAGCGACACCGGCGCTGGCATTCCGGCGGACGTCCTGCCAAGCATCTATGATCCGCTGTTCTCGACCAAGACCATCGGCACCGGGCTCGGCCTCGCCGTCGTGTCACGCGTCGTCCAACAGCATGCCGGACTGATTCACTGCGAGTCGACACTGGGGCATGGCACCCGGTTCGAGCTGTACTTCCCGGTGGACGCCACGGCGTAGGCACGTTCAGACCCCGGCACGAGCGCTAATCGTCGACGGGACCGGTGTCATCGACGTTCCGATTCGTCATGGCTGTCCGCGTGCGCGGGTCGAGCAGCCGTAGCGCGCAGCTGCGCAGGATATGGCGAGCGCTGTCTTCGCCGCGATCGAAGGCCTGCAGGAATCGCTGCTGCGCGGCGGGCTCCCACAGTGCGATCATCGGTTCGATCTCCTGCGTATCCGGATTCAGATAGCCGATCGCCTCGATGTTGTCGGCGCGCGCGTCCACGAGACGCTGCAGATCCTGCGCATCGATCCACGGATAGTCGCAACCAACCACGAGCCACGCCACAGGGTTGTCTCGAGAGAATGCGGCGTGCAGGCCGCTGGCCGGACCATGTCCGGGCACGATGTCGTGTATGGCATGATCGCCGAGCATCCAGTCATCCGCCTGCGACGGTGTGCACGACCAGTACGGTTCGGCGTCGCACGCCCGCAGGGAATCCGCGAGGAACTGCCACTGCGGCGCGCCGTGATACGCGATCGTCGCTTTGTCTCGCCCCATCCGCGAACTCGCCCCTCCCGTCAGGACCAGTCCACGTAGCGGCGCCAACGTGCGAGCTCGCGGCATTCGCGATGCCTACTTCAACTCGCGGATCTTGATGTTCCGCATGGAGAGCTCACCGTTGTGATCGCCTTGAATGGCGAGAAAGCCCTTCTTCGCCAGGCCCCAGTCGGCGAACGGGGCAAACTTGAGCGGCTTCTTGGTGGGGTCGTTCGGATCGCCCCGCAGTTTGAGCATCCATTCCGGCGACCACATTTCGTACTGCGCGATGAGCTGGCCGTTGAGCCAGTGTTCGACGTGCGGGCCTTTCGCGACGATACGCGTGGTATTCCACTCGCCAGCGCGATGTACCACACCGCGCTTCGACGGATAAAAGCCGTACACCGCGGCCACGGACGTCATGATGTTTCGGCTATCGGGCGTGAGCGAGTCTTCGGCCAGCTGATACTCCGGCGCGCTCCAGTACACCTTGGTTTCCTTCTCGGTGGCGCGATAAAAGATGCCCGAGTTACCGCGCAGCGGGAGCTTCCAGTCGAGCGTAAGTTCGAAGTCTCCGTACTGCTCGCGCGTGACGATGTCATTGGTGGTTTTCACCTTGGTCATCGTGCCGTTCACGGCCATCCATTCGGGCGGCAAGTCGGCCTGCTGGTATCCGCGCCAGGCGGCGAGCGATGTACCGTCGAAAAGCAGCGTCCACCCGGCCTTTTTCTCGGCGTCGGAGAGCGTGTTCGCGGCCGCCGTGGCCGGCGCAGTCGCCGTCGAAGGTTTCACGGACGCCGCGCAGCCCGTGAACATCACGAGGGCGGCAAGGGACAGGAGACGACGGGTCATGGCGAGCGGTGCGGTGGTGGGCAGGGCAGGAGCGTGAAAGATTGCGGCAACGCTCGTCATTGCACCAGCCACGTGCGCGATCGACGCGCCACCAGCACGGTAGCGACCAGATTGCCCGTCACATTCAGCACCGTCGCGATCGTGTCGGGAATGGCGTCGACGGCGATCAGAATGCCGACGCCCTCGACGGGCAGTCCGACGGCGAGCAACAGCGGGGTGAGCATGATGAACCCGCCGCGTGGAATCCCGGGTGACGCGAACCCGAGAAAGACCGAGGCCAACGCGATCGTGAACAATTCCGGCGCGTGTATCGGCACGTTGTAGAACCAGGCAATGAACATCGCGCCGGCGGTCCAGGTGGTCGGTGCGGCCAGCTTGAACATGGCGGCGCCGAGCGGGAGCATGAATCCGGTTACGTTCTTGGGCAGCGCGAGCGCGTCTTCGGCCGCCTCCACGAGGGCCGGGAGTGCAGCGAGCGAGGAGCTCGAGCTGAAGGCAATCAGCTGCGCCGGAAGCGCGGCTTTGGCAAATCGCCCCATAGGAATTCCGCCGACGAGGGCGACGACGGGATAGAGCAGCGCGATTACCAGCAGCGTGACGAGCGTGTAGGCCGCGATGTAGAACCCGATGGCACCCGCCATCGACCCGCCGGCGTGCGCCGTGATAGGCAACACCATGGCGAACACGCCGATCGGGGCCAGCCAGATCACGCCCCGCACCAGTGTCATCATGGCCTCGCCGAGGGCGCGAAAGAATGCGACCAACGTGGTGCGCGTCTCGGTCGAGCTGCGGGCGACCGCGATCGCAAACAGCAGCACGAACAGAATGAACGGCACCATCGCGCCGTTGGCCGCCGCGCTAATCGGGTTGGCGGGCAGCAGGGAGGTCAGCCATGACGCGAACGTGGGCGTCTGCCCGCTGCGTGCGACTTCGCTCGCCGCCTCTGCGGCGCCGGGGGGCAGGGCCGGACGCGCGCCGGTGGGCATGAAGGAGAAGAGCAGCGGCACCGTGGGAATGACCAAGGCGGCCGCACCGATCAGCAAGGCGAGAAAGACGCCGAGCGCACTGGCGCCCATGCGTCCGATATCGCGGACGTCGGAGGCCGACGCCACGCCGGTCACGATCAGGGCGACCAACAACGGGATGACCGTCATGCGGATCGCCGTCACCCACAGCTCACCAACGGGAACGAGCGCGTCGGCCGCCTGTAACGCCCGCGGATTGCCGGTCGAGGCGATCAGCGCCCCGAGCAGGATGGCCAGAACGAGGGAGGCGAGCACGCGGGTGCCTTCTTTCATGCAGGGAGGGCTGGAGGGGATGAACCGGCCCCCGAAACAAGCACGTCGGCCGGAGACTCGCCAGCTTGCAATGGAAGGAGTCGTATCGTGTTCACGTCTTCACTTCGTATTGCTGTTCTTCCGCTCGCAACTGTCGCCGCTATTGCGATACCGCGAGTTGCCGCTGCGCAGACGTGCCTGGGGCTCGCCGACCAACGGCTCGTCTCGCAGAGCGTCTCCGGCACCGCTGGTGCATCGGGTGAACTGCGGCGCCTGTCGGGACAGTATTCACTCGCCGGCGAACGCGTGTTCGGGAGCCTCACTGGGTCCTACCTTGCGCGGGAGGACCGTACCGCGCCCGGGGCCGTCGTGGGCGGTGAGCTCGGCTACGCGAAGGCGCTGCCCGGGGGATTTGCGGTGTGTCCTCGCGCGCAGCTGACCTGGCAATCCGCTCGCGTGGGTTTGGACGCCTTCACCACGGCATCGTTGGGTGCCGCGTTTGGCCGCGCGATTTCCGTGACGGGCTCCTTTGCCCTCGTGCCGTCGCTGCAACTTGGCATCGCCAACCGCAGTGGCGGCCCGCTCGGTCTGCTCCAGATTGGTCCGGATACGAAGCTGCCACCCAACAACCGCACGTTCGGTGAACTCGGCGTCGGCATCGGCCTGCGGTTCGGCGACGTGCTCACGGTGCGACCGGCGTACAATCGTGCTTTCGGCATGGGCGCGGGGCTGCTCACGGACTACGACAACACGTTCTCGCTGTCGATCTCGGTGGGGCGCAATCGGCGGTAATACCATACCCCCGCGCGCCATTGGGCACACGGGGGCATCTCTTCGTCCTACTCGAAGGCCGAGCTGCTACGCAGCAACCCTCACGTCAGCCGGGGATCGATCGGAGCCCACTCAGCGCCGTGTTCGTCGCGTTCGTGTAGGTCGTCTGAGGGTTCGTGGACGTCGTCGTTGCCGTCGTAGTGCTCGTCCTCACAACATAGGTGGAGGCGGTCTTTACGGGCGCGGTGGAGGTTGTGCTGGTGGGGGCCGTCGTGCCCGTGTTCATGTCCAATGAGCCGTCGTTGTACAACACCCCGCCAGCGACGGCGTCCAGCTGATCGTCGCTCAGCATGTCACTCTGCGGAACCGTACCCTCAATGTTGTCGCTCATGTCGGAAATCCTCGATAGTACGCGTGATCTCTAGCGCGCCGGGGTTCGACGCCACGCGACAATACGGGCTTCACCGGGCAACCACCTACGCGGCATGTTGCATCGTGCATGCCCACCGGTTGCCAGCCTATGTCCCGGCGCCCTGCTGCAACGGTGAGGCATAACTGCAACCTCCCGGCACACCGCGTATTCATGGGCGATTCTTGGCGCGGTACTCCGCCGGGGTGACGTGGTAGTACTCCTGGAAGCACCGGTAGAAGTGCGAGACGCTTCGGAAGCCAACCGAGAATGCCACGTCGGCCACCGAGCCGGTCGTCTCGCGCAGCAAGCGCGCCCCTTCATCAGCCCGAACCCGCCGCAGCAGCTCTGACGGGGAAGCGCCGGTCACCTGGCGCACCCGGCGAAAGAGGTGCGATCGGTCCTGGAACACGGCATCGGCAAGTTCAGCGACGCCAAAGTCGGCCTCGCCGAGTCCGGCACTGATGGCTGCCAGCACCTTTTCGCGATACAGCGCGTCGTCGGGGGTGAGGGTACTCGCTTCCGCGTCGGCTTGGTCGCGATCGGTGTCCGGCAGGGACGGCGGCAGCGGTGATCCCGATCCCATCCCGGCCGCGTGCAACAACGGTTCATGAAAGCGCACCCGCAGTCGGCGCCGGGCCGCGATGAGGTTACGCACGCGCACGTCCAGTTCGCGCATTTCGAACGGTTTCACCAGGTAGTCGTCGGCGCCGCCCTCGAGTCCCGCCAGGCGTTGCTCATCCTCTGCCTGCGCGGTGAGCAAGATGATGGCGAGGTAATCAGTCTCTGCGCTCTCGCGCAGCGCCTTCACGAGCCCTCGGCCATCGAGCTGCGGCATCATGACGTCGGAAATGATCACATCGGGCAGCAAAGCGCGGGCGATCGTAACGCCCTCCACGCCATCTCCTGCCTCGAGCACGCGAAACCGGCTCTCGAAGTTGAGCCGAATGAACGTCCGCATGTCCTCACTGTCATCGACGATGAGCAGCGTGGGGATGTCCGACGCCGGATCATCTCGGCGAATCACCGCGTCGGCGACTTCCCCCGTACTCGCCGCTGGCGAGGGGTCGACAGCATGTGATACGCTGTCGGCAGCGGCAAGTGGCAGCGCAACGCTGAAGGTAGTGGCGTCGGCGGTGCTGACGGCCTGAACGGTTCCGCGCTGCAGCTCAACAAGCTCCTTCACCAAGGAGAGCCCGATGCCCGTGCCCGGTTGGATGGTCGTGTTGGACTCATCGACTTGATAAAAGCGCTCGAAGACAAGGGCCAGCTTTTCGGGGGGAACGATCGGGCCGGTATTCGCCACCGCGAGCAACAGCCGTTCCGTCTCGCGCGAGAGCGTGAGCGTAATGCGTCCGTTCGGCGGCGTGAACTTCACGGCGTTCGACAGCAGGTTGGTGACAATTTTCTCGAACGCGTCGCTGTCGAGGACGACCTCGCAAGTGACGCCACTCTCAAGATGAATTTGTAGTGCCTTCTTCTCGGCTGCTAAACGAAAACTCTCAATCGTGCCGCGTAACAGCCCACAGAGTTCCACATGCCGTGGTGACAGCCGCATGGCTCCCGCCTCGAGCTTGGCGACGTCGAGGATTTGATTCACCAGCTCCAGCAATCGCCGGGCGTTGCGTTGGGCCAAGTCCAACCAGACGCCGCGCTGATCCGCTGTTGGTAGCTGCGCGCGCAGCCGATCGAGCGGCGCGATCATAAGCGTCAGGGGGGTGCGCAACTCGTGTGACACATTGGCGAAGAACCGGCTCCGCGCACGATCAAGATCGCGCAGCGTACCAGCTTGTGCTTCAAGCTGTACGTTTTGGGATTCGAGCTGTCGCTCGCGATCACGGAGCGCCAAGGTGCGGTCAGTCACCACGCGCTCGAGCTCTTCGGCCCTTCGACTGGCGTCGCGGACGCGTCGCTGGACGGCGACGGCACAGATGGCAAATAGCCCGGCGGCCGCGACAATCTTGAACCACGTGGTTTCGTAGATGCGGGGAACGACCGTGAGGGCCAGTGCGGCGCCCGGCTCGTACCACTCATTGCCAGAGGCGGTCACCTGCACGCGGAACGTGTATTGGCCCGGTGGCAGCTGAGTATAGAAGGCACTGCGGCGCGTATCGCTGTCGACCCACGCGTTGTCGTATCCATCGAGCCGATGACGAAAGCGTACGTTGCGAGGTTCAAGAAACGTGAGCGCGGTGAAATCGATACGGATATCACGCTGTACGGGGGATAGCCGAACACTGTCGGCCGAAGGCAACAACACGGAGTCACCCGCGACGACCTGTTCGATGACGAGTGGCGGCGGTACCGTGTCCGGCGCCACCGTGCGTGGGTCCACGACGACGACGCCATCCTGTGTGGGGAACCAGATGCGCCCGTCGAGCCCCTTGGCGCCAGCCGGTTGCGAACCACCGTTTCCTTCGCGATTGCGCATGCCATCGCGTTCCGTGTACCCAGTGGAGTGCACACGTGCTGCGCGACCGTTCGCCAACTCGAGTGCTTCGGATCGCGTGATCCAGAAGATGCCGCGATTGGTGTTCATCCAGAGGCGCCCGGCGTCGTCTTCAAGGATCTGATGGATGACATTATCGAAGAGCCCTTCACGGGTGGAGATCACTGCGATACGTCTTCGTTCCGGGTCGTTCTGTCGCGAGTCCCAACCGCGCGGATTGATCCGTGCCAATCCTCGACCTTCCGTACCGACCCAGAGCCAGCCGTCGCGGTCGACGTACAGCGAGCGGATCAAATCACTCGGGAGGCCGTTGACCGTGGTGATGCTCGTGAACACGCCCTCGCGATAGCGAAGCAGGCCGTCCCCGTTCGTGCCCATCCAGATTGCACCGTCGGGAGTCGCAGCGAACGCACGCACCGACGGCGAGAGTGTGCCCGGTCCATTCACGTCGAGGCGACGGAGCCGCCCATTATCGCGGCGGAACAGTCCACTCCGCGCACCGACCCACAACCGCGAGTCCGAATCCTCGTATAACGCCGACACTTCCAACACGGTGTCGCCGCTCGCCGCTTCCATCACGCATTGCGTGACCTTGAAACGTGAACACCGATACAAGGCGCTTGGATAACCACCAACGCCGATCCAGAGCGTGCTATCGCGTGCCTCGAGGATCGAACGCGCGACGAGGGGCATCGCATTCGCGTCGCCCAGCGGCGTGATCTCACCGGATATCGGATCGATCCGAGCGAAGCCTCGTTCCCACGAGCCGACCCAGACTGCGCCGGCTCGATCAACATAGGTTGGGTACACGTTGCGATCCGCGAGCCCTTCCGGTTCGCTGATGGTATGGACAAGCGTTGGCTTCAGCCGATGAAGTCCACCCGCAAAGGTGCCCAGCCAGAGGCTCCCCTCGCGATCGGTCAGCCCAGTTGTAATTTCAAACGATGAGTTGATTGCCTTACCCGTTGGGTTGAGGCTGTAGATCGGCTCACGATTTCGGTAGATGGTCGAGCCTTCGGTGTGCCACATCGTCGAAGCGGTACTCCACACTGTCGGGTGGAACGTTACCGCCTTCCCTTTCGCCAAGGGCTCCAGCCGTGTGCCGTCATAGACCACCACCAAGCGCGGGTTGTTGGCCTCCGCAGCGCTGAGGCCTGGACCATACCTTCGACGACCGTAGAAAATGGCCCCGGAACCGGAGGGGTTGGCGACAATACGCGCAATCCAGCCAAACGAGGTGCTGGGCGTGGACGGAATCGAGTGCCAGCCGTTGCGATTTGAATAAATCCCATCAGCCGCGCCAATCCATAACGTGCCAGGTGACTCTTCGAACAGCGATTGCACAACGAGGTGCGCCACGGCGCTATCCATCGGCTCGTCTCGACGCTCAAGTCGGCCCGCGCTCGGCGCACGGAACCGAACAATCCCGCCGTTTGCCATGCCGACCACCAGCGACCCATCGCGGGTTCGCAGCAGGGCATTGACGGGGCCACGAATCTCGTCGCGCAACACTGGCACAAGTGAATCACCAGCGACGCGTGCCAGCCCGCCCATGGTGCCAACCCATGTTGTCCCATCGGCTTCAGTAAGCAGCGGCAGAAAGTCGGCCGGAAAAAGCCCGGCGGCCCCGATTGCGGTAAAGCGCCCGTCGCGCCATCGCACCAAATGGCGCTGCTCGGTGACCAGCCAGAGTTCGCCGTGCGCACCTTCCTGCATCCATACAATGCGGTCACTCGGCAGGCCCGCACTGTTCGCGCTATTGAAGACCGTGAACTTCACACCGTCGAATCGTACCAGTCCGTCAAACGTCGCGGCCCAGATGTATCCGTCGCGCGCTTGCAGCAGCTGATTGATGGAGTTGACGGGCAGGCCATCAGCCACGCTCCACGACTCATGCACCACTTCATAGTTGCTGAAGGCGCCGCGCAACGGCACCGGCGCGGTGGCGGAGCGTGCGCGCGGTTGCGCCGGAAGCGGTGACGCCGGCGTGAGCGAGAGCCACGCGCACACCATCGCCTGCACGACGGAGAACGCCACGCGGCGAAGTCGCGGCAGAAAGAACAGGGAGCGCGCCATCGCGCTGCTCATGGCGCTATCGGCGCCTGTCCGATGGCCAACCGGAATCGTGCGCTCGCCCGCGCAAGATCGTAACGCGCCCGAACAGCTTCAAGCTGCGCCTGCACGGCATTCTCCTCAGTTTGGAGCAAGCGAAAGGAATCACCCAGCCCAAGTTCCAGCCGACGGCGCTCGGCCGCCAGCTGTTCCCACGCTAAACTGGCCGCGTTCGCGGCGCTCCGCCATCTCTGCGAACCCAGGGTGATCGCGCGAACCGCCGTGCGCACCTCGCTGGTAACTTGCGCCTCACGGCTGCTAAGGCGGATCGACTCGACGTCCAGCGCCGTCCGCGCCAGCAGCGAGAGACCACGGTCTCCGCGATTGAGCATGGGCGCGCCCATCGACACACCCAGCCGCCACGCGCTGCTCGGCGTCGTCGCGATCGATGCCGACGTCGCGCCGGACGCGGCCGACGACCAGCCAGCGTCGAGCGCAAGACTGGGAAGCAACGCATTGCGCGATTGCGCCGCGCGCAACTGCGAGGCATCGCGATGAGCGCGTGCGGCGCGCAAGTCCTTGCGATTCGCGAGCGCCAGCGTGATGGCATCGGCGAGGGGCGGGATGTCATATGATGGCGCCACCTCGGTGATCGCGAGCGCCGGGAGCGTATCGGCCTGCACGAGCGCGGCCGCCTTGGCACCGTACACCGCGAACAGGAGTGCATCGGACTGATCGTATCGCGACTGGCGTGCTTGTGTATAGTACGCCTCGCGGAGTGATACGCCACTTCGCACCGTGAGCACATCGACGGTCGCGATGAGATCCCGCGAGGCGAGCTCCACATTGCGCGACAGAATCTCCTGCGCGAGTTCGAGCGATCGCCCGTATACGGCTTCGACGGCCTGCGCTTCAGCGAGCAGCCAATACTGAAGCTCGAAACCGGCCGCGATCTCCTCGCGCGTTCGCGACAGCTGTTGTCCCGCCGCAGTGCGTTCCACTAGCGCGGCGCGCCACGCCACGGTGCGCTGGTTGGCGCCTTCCAACAGTGGCTGCGACACGGCGAGCGACAGGCGCGACGGGCCGGTTCGGCTGGACACGCCCGACGATGCGAACGCACCGGCTAACGTGTAGTCGGCCGAGAGTGTGGTGCCCCACGGCAATGCGCCCGCCACACCGATCGCGGATACCCGCGTCGTAGTCGTCGCGATGCCGGCCGCGCGCGAGGCGCCCGTCAGATCGCTGCGTAACCGAAGCTCTGGGTCGAGCGCGCGCGCCTCGTACACTGCAGCACCGTCGGCGACTCGGCGATCCGCGTTGGCCAGCTGTGCGGCGAAGGCTTCCCGTAGCCCGATGTTCACCAGTGCGGCGAGCGTCACCGGTCGTCCGGGCAACCGGGCGATCAGCACGTCAATCGACTGCGACATGGCGGAGGGGCGCGCGCTGTCGCCCGCGACTTGCGCCACCAACCCGGCCGCGGGCCAGAGCGTGCCGGCCACGGCGATCGCCACGACGGCGATCCGGCGTGCTCGCCGCACCGCGATCATACGTCCTGCCGCCGCGCCATTTGCGCGAACAGTCCGTTCTCACGCATCAGCGCGTCGTAGGTTCCACTCTCCACAATGCGTCCACCATCGAGCACAACGATGCGATCGGCGTGACGTACCGTGCTGAGTCGATGCGCCACTACAACCCGCGTGGCGTGCAGCTGCTCCACGCTCTCGCTCACGAGTCGCTGGGTGCGATTGTCGAGCGCGCTCGTGGCTTCGTCAAAGAACAGGATGCGCGGACGACTCACCAGCGCGCGCGCGATGAGTAGTCGCTGGCGCTGTCCACCCGAGAGCCCGCCTCCACCTTCGGACACCCGCGTGTGCAATCCCATCGGCATGGCACGAAGATCGTCCTCCATCCCCGCCATGCGCACGGCCTCCCACGCATCGTCGAGTGTTCGTCCCGACGCGCCAACGATGTTGCTCAGGATGTCACCCGGCGTGAGCGAGGCGTTCTGCAGCACCACGCCGACTTGTCGGCGCACCGCCGCGACATCGACCGTGGACAGTTCGTGGCCGTCAAAGCGAATCGAGCCGCTATCCGGCTTCTCGAAACCGAGCAGTAGGCGCAGCAGTGTGGACTTTCCCGAACCGGACGGACCGACCAACGCCACGAACGCACCCGCCGGAATATCGAGTGACACACCCTGCAGAATGGTGGGTCCGTCGGCAGTGTACGCGAATTTCAGCTGGCGCACATCGATGCGGCCAGCGAGTTGCCCGGGATCCGGCCGGTAAAAATCCACCTCCGGCACCGTGGTCAGCAACGGGCGTCCGCGTTCCCACGTGGGAAGCAGGTCCAGCATAGAGACAGCCGTTCGCGAGAGGGAAAGTCCGGCCGCCGTGAATGTCCCGGCCGCGGCAGAGAAGGCGAGAAACTGTCCCGTGGACATGTGTGATACCGACTGCGTGGCCAGCCACGCATACATCGCATACATCGCGATGCTGGTCGCGATCTCGAGCACGTCGTAGAACGCACCAAGATTGATGGAGAACAAACCCACCGCGTACGACACGCGTTGTTGGCGTTGAAACAGCTGCGACCAACGGGCAAACGCGCGCGGTTCAGCGGCGGCCACGCGCAGTTTCGCGATGCCATGCAAGAGTTCCAGCAGCAACCCCGACAGCTTGCCGGCCGTATCCATCTGTTCACGCACGTATCGTAACGACCAGCGTGACACGCCGGCTGACACCGCGATGTTCACCACCAGAATAGCAACGCACAACATCGCAAGTGGCACGCTGTAGTACAGCAGGAGCAGACCCGCGCTGAAGGCCACGAAGCTGCCGAGCAGCGCCGACAGTGACGCATTGCCCAGCTCTTCGCCGATCGTGTACACGCTCATGGCGCGTTGGCCGAGATCGCCGGCGGAGTAGTTCCGAAAAAATGTGGCGGGCAATCGGATGAGTCGGTCGAGCACGGCGAGCTGCAGCGCGTGCGTCACGCGCGTGTGCAGGCGCAGCATCGCCACGCCGCGCGTCAACTCAAAGAGCACGCCGGAGACGCTGGCGATCACAAGTGCGCTGAAGACCGTGACCAGTCCACCGCGGTCGGCGCTGGGAATGACATCGTCGAACAGATACGCACTCAACACGGGCAGGACCATGCCGAGAAAGGAGGCCAGGCCGGCCAGCAGTGCCAGCGTTTGGACATCACGCCGAATGCCGACCGTCACGAAGCGCCACAGGTCGCCTACACGCAGCGCCGTCGCCGGCAGCCCGCGATAGAACACGAGGCCAAACGCGGCGAGATGCTGCACGATCGACTTCTGGACCGGAGTGCGAGACCCCGTTTCCGGGTTGACGATGTCGTAGCCGCCGGCCTGGTTGGGCAAGAGGGCCACCGGCACGCGCTCGATTTCGTGAGCAGCGTTCGACATGCTCGCGGTGCTCAACTGTCGCAGCTCAAGAAAGCCGAGCAGCGGGCCGGCATCGCGCGTCCACCATTCCGGCTCAAGGACGACGCGCCGATAGCCCACCGACGACGACTCGGCGATGCGGCACGCGCTCGCGAACGGATCCACCACGTGCAGACCCTGCGATGGCGCACGGAAACGAAGGCCTTGAGCCGCCGCCACCATGTCCATCGCGGCCAACAGCGGCAGGCCCTTGCGTCGATCGCTCGGCGTCACGTTGCCCGCCATCACGGCGGCCATAGCGGTGAGCGCGTCGTCGCTTGCACCGGCGTCGGCAGCCATGCGCGCGC
Organism: Gemmatimonas sp.; assembly: GCF_031426495.1. NCBI lineage: Bacteria > Pseudomonadati > Gemmatimonadota > Gemmatimonadia > Gemmatimonadales > Gemmatimonadaceae > Gemmatimonas > Gemmatimonas sp. The sequence continues at coordinate 126,833 of NZ_JANPLK010000082.1, forward strand.
GCAGCTGCGTGGTGCGCGCCGAGTCGTCGCGTTGCCGCTGACGCGCGGCCGATTGCACCAGGTACTGCGCGAACGCGGCCAGCGCGACGGTGTGTGCGTCGCGTCGAACGAGCGTCTCACTGGAGCAGCTCGTGATCGCGACCTCACCACCCTCGTCGTCGGCCGACGCCCACAATCCCGGCGCGAGTGGGAACGGCGGCACTTCGCTGGTGAGCGTGACGTCGAATTCTCCCGCTACGTCGAGCGATCCACGCGAGACCGCGACCCAACGCACCTCCCGCCGAACCCCAACGCAGCCACCCGAGGGAACGCGCTGCGCGTCGTGCACATCCAGCGCGACATCGAGCTGCGGCGCGCGGCGCGCGAGGTCGGTGATCCCTTCACCCACCGCCTGCACGAGTCGGTCGAGCTCGGCGGCAAGCAGCAGCGGATCTACCGTGGCACCAGCGCTCCACGAGGCCGACGACAAGCGGGCGAGCCGCGTGTCGGCACCGCCTACCGCCATCAGGGTGAGTCGTCGTTGGGCGTCGAAGCCTGCCCCGGGCAGTATCATGCCGGCGTCGGCACGAAAGAGAAATGTGCGCGGGCCAGCCACGACACCGTGACGCAGCGGTACGGCGAAGACATCGACGTCGCCCGACACCACCAGCCACGTGGCACTCGGATCGTCCAACCAGACCGGCGCGTTGTTCCCTGCAGGCCGTGCGAGCACGGTATGGCACATGGCGATCGAGTTCGCCTTCCTCTCGGCTAGCATCGGCGCGAGTGCGCTCGGGCCTTCCCAGATCGGCCGGCTAGGCGACATCAGCATGCGCTGACACCTCCAGCAAACGTACGTAGTGGCCGTTGCGGTCTTCGATCAGTGCGTCGTGCGTACCGCGCTGCACGACCACGCCGCGATCGAGCACCACGATCTCGTCGCAGTCGCGCACGGTGCTGAGCCGGTGCGCGACGATAAGGCAGGTGCAACCACGGCGGCGGATGTTGCGGTCAATCAGTGCTTCCGTGACGGTGTCGAGTGCGCTGGTCGCTTCGTCGAGGACGAGCACCCGCGGATTCAGGCAGAGCGCGCGCGCGATCTCTAGTCGCTGCCGTTGTCCGCCACTCAAGTTCGCCCCGCCTTCCTGCAATACGCTGTCGAATCCACCCGGACGCATGGTGATCACATCGTCGATGCGAGCGTCACGCGCCGCCTGCTGCACATGCCATTCGGGAATGGTGTCATCCCAGAGCGTGAGTGCCTCGCGGATGGTGCCTGAGAACAGGCGCACGTCCTGGTCCACCAACGCCACCGAGGCGCTGAAGAGCTCGCGCTCGATCTCCCGTATCGGACGCCCGTCAAAGTAGATCGCGCCACCCCACGGTTCGTACAACCCGCACACCAGTTTGCTCACGGTGGACTTGCCGCACCCCGATGCACCCACCAGCGCCACGCGTGCGCCGGGAGTCAACGTCAGGCTGAAATCGCGCAACAACGGTGGCGCGAGTCGAGAGTAGCCGAACGTCACGTTGTGGAGCTCGATCTGTCCGCTCAGCGACGGTTCCGCAGCGGCGACATGCACCTGCGTTTCACGCAGGTCGACCACTCGCAGATCAACGCGCGTGCCCGGCGGCGCAATCTCCGACCGTGTCTGGCTGTCGAGAGGATATTGCAGGACGTCGTCGATCCGGCCGAGCTCACCGACCACGGTCTGCAAGCGCGCGCCGAGCGACAACAGATTCTGCACCGGACCAAAGAAGCCAGCCTGGAGCGACTGAAACGCGACCAACATGCCGAGCGTTAGCGCTCCGTTCATCACGTGGAGACCGCCCAACGCCAATACCGCGGCACCGCCGATGCCGCTCAACACACTCGGCACACTGGAGAGCGCGTACGACTGGCGTGCCAGCAGCTGCGACGTGTTGGTGAGCGTGGCTTGATGTCCCGCGAGCGTCGCGAACAGTTGGGCTTCGCCGCTGGTGGCTTTGAGCGTCTCGATGTTGCCAAGCCCGCCCATCAGCGCGCCGACGAATTTGCCTTCCTCTTGCAGGAGTCGACGATTGCCATCGACGCGACTCGCGGACACGAGCCGCATCAGCCAGAGATTCGCCGTCACAATCGCAATGGAAAGTAGCGCCAGTTGCCAGTCATACAACCACATCAGCACGGCGTAGAACACGACGAGCAGGAGATCGATGGCCGTCGACGCTACCTGACCGGCCAACAGCTGTGTCACGGAATTGTTCAGGGCCACCCGCGAGCTGATGTCGCCCGCCGAACGTTGACTGAAGAACTCCACCGGCAACCGAAGCACGTGCCAGAGAAAGCGACTGGACTCCACGATCGACAGGCGCGTGCCAAGTCGCAGCAGCACATACGAGCGGAGCCACACCAGCGCACCGCGTAGCACGGCCGTCAGCGTCATGCCCAGCAGCAGCGGACCCACCCACCCGTGCAGCGACTGCACGAGCACCTGATCAACGAAGAGCCGAGCGAACGCAGGCACGAGCAAACCAGGCAGCACGAGGGCGAGCCCGGCGAGTATCGCGAACGCGACCGGCCCCCGCGTGCCGCGAATGCGTTCACGAATCGCCGCGCGCAATGAAGGCTCGGCGCCGGCGCGCTCGAAGGCTGGACCTGGCGAGAAGCAGAGCACGACACCGGTGTAGGCGTCGTCCACTTCCTGCATGCTCACACGACGCGGCCCGGTGGCGGGATCGTTCAGATACGCCACGTCGTCGACAATGCCCTCGAGCACGACGAAGTGGTTGAAGTTCCAAAAGAGTACACACGGCATGGCGCTCGTGCGGAGCGTATCGAGCTCGCGCTTGAAGCCGCTGGCTTCGAGGCCGAACGTTCGCGCGGCGCGCAAAATGTTCTTCGCCGTGACGCCATCGCGTGACACACCGCAGGCGACGCGCAATTCTTCGAGTGGCACGTAGCGGCCGTAGAAGCCCAGGATCGAGCTCAAACAGGCCGCGCCACATTCCACCGCTTCCATCTGCAACACGGTGCGCGTACGCGGCGGACGCATACGAAAGCGCCGCCACGCCAGGCGGGTCGCGGCCACCACCGTTCGCACGCGTGTCGCCGCGCTCACGCGCTCAGCCCCAAGGTGGAGCGCAGAAACGGAAGTAACAACGTGATCGGACGCCGGCGCGACACCACGACCGATACGCCGATACTGGTGCCACTGCCAACCTGCGCTGGCGGTCCGTCGCGGGTGGACCAGCGAAATCCACTGGACGTGGTGCTGTCGCGCTGCAGCGTGACTTCCACGAGAAATGAGGCGCCGCGCGACGCCAGCTGTTGGACCAGCAAGTCGTTGCCCAGCGTGCGGGTCATACCCGCGAGCGTCATCGGTTGCGCCGACACCGATTGGACGCGTCCCACGATGAACCCGAACTCCTCCCGCTTCACCGTGGCCGGCGCGACGCGAGCCTCCATGCCGGGCGAGATGCGCTTACCGTCATTCGATACGAAGACCAAGGCTTGCAGCGGGACATCGGCGAGTTCGATCGAGACCAGCGCTTGCCCCACGTTCACGAGCTGACCGATGCTCGAGCGCACTTCGCGCACGTACCCGCGATAAGGACTGGTGACCCGGCCGGCTTGCACGAGGTCGAGCTGTTGGGCCGCGAGCTCGCGCTCGGCCTCCTGCAGTCGACGGCGCACGTCGGTCACGCTCTCCACACCGTTGTTCGCCAGCTGGAGTCGACGCAAGGCGTTGTTCTGGAGGTCGAGTTCGAGGGCGGCAATCTCTCCCCGGCCGGCGTCGAGCGCGGCCACGCTGGCCTGAACCGAGGTCTCGGTGACCAGGCCCAGCGTGCGCGCCTCCCGTTCCGCCTGCACGCGCTGTTGCAGAAACGCGGCCCGTGCGGTGAGCGAGGCGAGCCGGCGGCTCAGATCGGCGCGCTCGGCGTCGAGGCGTCGGGTTTCCAACGAGGCGTTGGACCTGACGAAGTTGTCTCGGGTGCCGAGCTCCGCGCGAAGCGTGCGGACACGGTCACCGGCCTGCGAGACCGCCTGCTCGAGCCGTGGCTGCCGAATCCGGGCGATCAGGGCGCCGGCCTCCACAAGGTCACCCGCGCGAACCGGGAGGACGTCAACGACGCCGGCACCCAGGGCTTCGATTTCCCGCAGCCCCTCCGTGCTGAGGAGAATGCCGGTGCCGTCCACCGTGATCGGAATCCGCCCGAACACCGACCAGGTGAGCAGCGCACTCACCAGAAGGAGCAGTCCAACCAGCGCCGCCCAGAGTCGGGGACTGGTTACCACCAGCATGCGGTCGAGCTGCTCGGGGCTGGCCAAGCGGTCGAGCGCGGACTGCCGGAAGGGAGAGGCGGGGGGCATGGCGAGGGCGACGTGACGCAGCGGTGGCCGACGGCGGCCCGTTCGCGGGTCGGCCTACAGTGGTGCTGAACCGGTCGCCGTGTATAGTCGAGCGGTTGCGTCGCGTGTTGCATGCAACGTGGGGGCAGGGTTGTGCAACGTAGGTGGAATCCCGATACCGTCAGCACCGTCAACATTTAGCACGGCGGATTCAACGAGTCGGTGCAACGCTCTCAGCGAAGATAGCTGCCGGCGTGCGGAAGCCGAGGGTTTTTCGCGGACGCGTATTCACTTCGTGGGCGACCCGATCGAGATCGCGTTGGGTATACGCGGACAAATCAG